>RFST01000036.1 GCA_009923855.1 Actinomycetota bacterium | reverse complement strand
CGTTGGCCCATGGCCGCCCATCGGCGGCGTAGGGCACCCGCACCGGCCCGTCGGTGCGCATCGTGTCGGTGTCGATGCCGGTGAGAGCGGTGGCCAGTAGCGTCTCGTCGTCGTCGAACAGGCACGGTTCGGTCAATCCCATGGCGGCGGCGAGACGCCGGAAGAACTCGGTGTTCGACACTGCATCGCCCACCGGGTCGATCGCGGCGTGGTTCCACCCCATCCACAGATGACCCCATGCGGGATTCACATCCACCGATTCGATCTGGGTGGTGGCAGGCAGCACGTAGTCGGCGTAACGGGCGGTGTCGGTCATGAATTGTTCGTGCACCACACAGAACAGATCGTCGCGGGCCATACCGGAACGGATGAGGCCCGCGTTCGGTGCGATCACCATGGGGTTCGCACACCACACGATCATGGCGTGCACGGCCGGGTCGGCGTCGTGGAGGGCTTCGCCAAGGCGACTCATGTTGATCGAGCGAGGGCTGCGCCCGGCCAGCAGGTCCGGTCGGGTGAATGCGTCGTCGTCGATCACGGCAGCCTGGTACGAGCCGACGCTGCGACACATGCCGCCGCCGCGGTGACGCCATGCACCGGTGAGGGCAGGCAGGCAGGCGAGCGTGCGGAAGAACATGCCTCCTTGGCGATGGTGTTCGGCACCGACAAGGGTGCGGATCGCCGCGGCATCGGTGCTGGCCCAGCGTCGTGCGAGGTCACGAATGGTGTCGGCATCCACTCCGCACTGCTCGGCAGCCCATTCTGGGGTGGTGGTGGCCACGTGGGCAGCGAGTTCGTCGAACCCGTGGGTGTGGCTCGCCACCCAGTCGTGGTCGATCAGGTCGGCGCTGATGATCTCGTGCATCATGGCGAGCATCAAGGCCACGTCGGTGCCGGGTCGCGGCTGGATGAATTGGCCGCCGTCGGCTACCACTCGTTCGGCGGTGATGGTGCGGATCGGGTCGATCACCACGATCTGTGCGCCGGCAGCGCGAGCGGTGTCCAGTGTGGGCCACAGGTGACGGTTCGTGAGCCGGGTGTTGGTGCCCCACAGCAGAATGAGCTGTGAGTGCGCCAGATCTTCGGGGTCCATGCCGAGGCCGGTGCCGTTGGTCATGGCCATGCCGGCACCTGCGGTCGGGCCGCAGATGTTGCGGATCAGTCGGGTGGCGCCGATGTGGTGCATGAGGCGCGCAGAGATCCCGTCGACAGCGAGTAGTGACTGGTTGCCGGCGTCGTAATACGGCAGCACTGCCTCGCCGCCGTGTTCGGCGATGATGGCGTTGAGGCGAGCACCGATGTCGGCCATCGCGTCATCCCAGCTTACTTCTTCGAACTCGCCGGACCCTTTCGGGCCGACGCGGCGCAACGGGGTGGTGATGCGGTCGGGGCTGTACACACGGTCGATGAACCGGTTCACCTTCGGGCAGAGTTCGCCTTTGCTGAACGGATGATCGGGGTCGCCACGCAGTGCCACCGCACGGCCGGTGGTGTCGACATCCACGATCCATCCGCATGAGTCGGGGCAGTCGTGATGGCAGATGCCACGGACCTGGCGCGCGATGGTGGTATCGGTCATCTCACCAATGTAGGGCGACGAGGACGGGCACTACTGTGGGTGGGTGGCCGGTGGGATGAATCTCTCAGCGCGAGTGACGCGACGGCGACGGTGGCGTGCGGGGTCGCCGGTGCATAACTGGGCGCGGAATCAGGCCTGTGTGCCCGCCGATGTGGTGTTTCCCACCTCGATCGATGAGGTGTCGTCGGTGGTGTCGGGGGCACGCGATGCGGGTCGGCGCGTGCGGGTGATCGGCGCGGCACATTCGTTCACCGCGGCGGCGATGACCGATGGTGTGCTCGTCTGTCTCGACGACATGGCCGATGTGATCGAGGTGGATCGTGAGCAGTGTCGGGTGCGCGTGCAGGCCGGCATCACATTGCGCGCGTTGTCGTTGCGCCTCGACGCTGAGGGGCTGGCGCTCGAGAATCTGGGAGATATCGATGTGCAGTCACTGGCTGGTGCGATCGCGACCGGCACGCATGGCACCGGTGCGGCTTTCGGCGGTCTTGCCACGCAGGTGGAGAAGCTGACGTTGGTCGATGGGTGCGGTGAGGTGCGCACACTCGACGCGGTGTCCACACCGGAGGAGTTCGCGGTGGCGCGGGTGTCGCTCGGCGCTCTCGGTGTGGTGTGTGAGGTGGTGCTGCGGTGTGTGCCCGCGTTTCGTCTGCATGCGCGTGAAACCATCGAACCCCTTGATGATCTGCTCAGCGATGTGGCGGGGTTTGCGGGGTCAGCTGATCATGCCGAGTTCTTCTGGATGCCAGGCGCACGCCGGTGTCAGGTGAAACGCAATACGCGCACCGATGCACCACCTCGCCCTCAGGGCCGCGTGGGGTACGTCCGCGACAAGATCATCGCGGAGAACCTGGCGTTTGGGGCGGTGTGTCGGGTAGGTCGACGGTGGCCAGCGCTGGCGCCGCGTATCGCGCGGCTGGTGTCGTCGTCGGTATCGGAACGTGAACTAGTCGATGTAAGTCATCGGGTGTTTGCATCGCCGCGGCATGTGCGTTTCGTCGAGATGGAGTACGGCATTCCTCTCGAACATCTTGATGCGGCCATGGCGGAGGTGCGTGACGTGACGGCGTCGTTGTCGTTCCCGGCGTTGTTCCCGGTTGAGGTGCGGGTGTCAGCGGCCGACGACATTGCGCTGTCGCCGGGCTTCGGTCGCGCGAATGCGTGGGTGGCGGTGCATCAGTATCGCGGCGCGCCGTTTGAGGCGTATTTCCAACGGGTGGCGCAGGTGATGGACGCCTACGACGGCCGTCCGCATTGGGGCAAGATGCATTTCTCGTCGGCAGCGGATCTGGCATCGCGGTATCCGCTGTGGGATCGGTTCGCAGCGGTGCGGTCACGGTTCGATCCCGATGCGGTGTTCACGAACGAATACGTCGATCGGGTGCTGGGCCCGGTGCGCGGCGAACCGACTCTGTAGGCGTCAGGGCCGGCAGCGGGTCGGGTCAACCTCGCCAAGGTCGCCGGCGTCGATCTGGGTATCGATGAGGGTGCGGGCGTGCACCACATCCACGGCCCAGGCACGCTCGTCGCTGCGGCGGCTCCTCGACCACAGCACGGCGTGAACGCGACCGTCGATCACCACGGGTGCACCCGAGTCACCGGTGGCGATGTCGGCGCGGAGTTCGTAGCCGGGGCGACGGCTGTCGCCGTCGAGGTACACGTTCTCGGTGGTGATGTTGACGCGTCGCACGATGTTGACGGAGCGCACATCGACGATGTCGTCGCGATACAGCACCACGGTGGCAGCGCGTGACGCGGCGGCGGCGGTGCTGAGGCCTTTGCCAGCGAGAGCGGCGGGCGTCACCGCGGCGATGGCATCTGATGGGCGGGTCTGCACGGCGATCACGGCGAGGTCGGTGTTTGGGTCGAACGCAGCGATCGTGCCGGGGTAGGCGACGCCGTCATGGGTGATGTCGATGCGGTCGGCGCCGGCCACGGTGTGGGCCGATGTGAGCACCATGACCGTGTTGTCGGTGGCAGATCCGATGTCGACGATGGTGGCGGTGCCGCGGGCGTAGTCGTTGCCGCAGCCGGTGGCCACCACGGAGACCACAGCCGCGTCGACCCGACCGGGGTCGGTGTCGTCGGCGCAGGCCACACCCGACACCGCGATCACGGCGATGAGCGCGATGAGGCGTCTCACAGGTCTTTCGACATCCAGATCGAGTCCTGCTCGTCATACCCGTGGCGTGCATACAGGTTGCGTGCACGATGGTTCGGTGCTTCGGTTTCCAAGAAGATGCGCAACACGCCGAGACGCGCACAGGTGTCGTCGATACGGCGAAGAAATTCGGCGCCGAGGCCCGTGCCGCGATCGCGGGTGTAGATCTCGTCGAGCACGGCTTCTCGCCCACCGACCTCGATCGACCAGCCAAGGCAGATCACGGCGTAGCCGAGCGCGCGCCGGGTGGTGGGGTCACGGGCGATCAGCACGACGCCGTGGGTGTCGTCGGTGAGCAGCGGGGCGAAGCCGTGGCGTGCACGGTGGGGTTCGGGTCGATGCCCTTCGGCGAGGGCGAACTCGGCATTCATTGCCAGCAGGTCGTCGAGGTCGTCGGGACGGGCCCGGGCGATGTCGGCCATGGTGTGACGTTAGGTCGCGCCGCTGGTGCGGTGCGTGCCGGTTCCGGTCACTCGGTGCCCGCGGTGGTGGAGGCGTCGGTGTCGGCCGGTGGTGGGGTCTCGGTGATGGTGGAGTCGACGATGAAGGTGAACAGGTCGGCGGTGACGTCGAGTTCGGCGCCGCCGGTGGCGTCGTTGTCGCTCACGGTGAACAGTCGGGCGGTGGTGCCGTCGCTCACCACCACCGCGCTGGCGTCGGGTGCCAGCGCCAGGACTTGGCCGGCACCCAGCCCCACACGGCCGCTGGGCCCGGCCAACACCGTTTGGTTGGTGGAACCGCTTACGTCCACGCCGGTGAGCAAGCATCCGTCGTCGCCGGCGGTGCGGCCACCTACACCGGTCACATCCACCACATCGTCGCCGTCGTCGAGGTCCACCATGGTGGAGGTGCCGTTCACGCTGACGACAGCACAGCGTGAACGGATATCTGCGGCGTCGATGTCGACGGTGGGGGTGTCGCCTGCGGTGTCGGAACTGCGCCACGATCCAAGTTCTGCGCCGTCGGTGGCGACCAGATGAATGCTGTGGCGGGCGACGGCCAGCAGGCGGCTGCCACCGGCAACGGTGATGGCGTCGACCACCGTGTCGCCGTCGGCGAGACCCAGGGCGTTGAGCGTTTCGATGTTGCCCGACTCGGGGCGCCCGGCGAGTACTTCGCCGGTGCGGGTGATGATCACGACGCGTTCACCGTCGGCGGTGATGGTGGCACCACGCACCGCCGGTGTCGACAGGGTGCGCAAGCGGGTGCCGTCGGGGTCGAACATGGCCACTTCGGCGCGGTCGCCCACTGTTTGGCTGGTCACGATCAACTCGGGGTGCACCGCAAGGGCGAGGTCGGGCAGGTACACCGGTTCGTCATCTCCGGGGGTGATCAGCACGGTCTGGAAGTTCGTGGCATCGGCGACGGCGATCAGTGTGCCGTCGACGTCATGGCGGATACCCGATGGGTAGTAGCGGGGTTCGGCCTCCCCGGTGAGGTCGGTGAGGCGCCGAACCCATGTGGTGCCGTCGGTGCCGAGATGCGCGATGATCATGTCGTCACCGGCGTCTGAGCCGATCACCACGTCGAGGGCACCGCCGGTGGGCAGGGCGCGTGCGGCATGGTCGCGGGGAATGTCGATGCTCACCGGTCGGTCACCGAAGGGGTCGATCACAACCCGGCCGGGGATGACAACGGCGGTGTTGCCGCCACCGTCGAGAATGGCGTTCACGCGGGTGCCAGCGTTCGCGGCGGCCCCGGTGACGGCCAGCCCAGTGTCGGTGTCGATACGGGTGAGGTCACCGCTGGCGCGATCGACCGCCACCAACGATGTCCAGCCCGGGGTGCGTGGCACGGGGTCGCGGTCGTTGCGTAACCATTGCAGAGCCCCGACCGATAGGCCGCCAACGGCGGCCACCACCACGATGGTGGCCAGCATGCGTCCGGCAGGGCCAAGGCGTTCACGGCGTGGTGAGTCGTCGACCTTGTCGGCCTCGTGACTGGTGTCGACGGGTTGACGGTCCACGATCGGGTCGCCGGTCATCATGCGTGTCTCGTCGTCGGGAGCCACGTCGAACAGCGGGTCGGGCTGTCGTCGGCGCCCTTCGGGGGCGTTCGCCTCCTCGTCGCGGAACACGATGTGATGCTAGGCGGTGGGTCGCGATGTGTGTGCGTGTGTGGGAACTGTGGTGCTGTCTATGAGCCGATAGCGTTGGGTTCAGCCAGGGGACGTAGCTCAGTTGGCTAGAGCACCTGCTTTGCAAGCAGGGGGTCGTGGGTTCGATTCCCATCGTCTCCACCAGTAGGTGACATTGTCAGATGCCTCGGACGACGTCGCGGAATGGGCGGTCCGTATCGCCGGTTGGTTCGCGGGGAAGGCCAAGGACGCTTTCGCCGAGAATGTTCCGCTGAATCTCGTCGGTCCCACCTGCGATCGACTGGGCCGGCGTCGAGATCAGTACTTCGGCGATGGTTGCGTCGTGAGGGCGGCCAGCGTCGGTGATCATGCCGCCCGCGCCGCCGATCAGCGAGTGCACCACGTTGGAACGCCGGGCAACCTCCGATGCGGCCAGTTTGCCGAGAGAGCCCTCTGGCCCGGGGGGGCGTCCGAGCGCACGTGCCGCGCGGGCACGTGAGGCGGTCCACTCGTTGATCCGGACGAATAAGACGAGATCGGTGATGGCCTGCCTCACGATCGGATCATCGGCGACACCAAGCGTTCGCGCCCGTTCGATCACGAGGTCTGCCCGGCCGGCTCGCTGTGGGTACCAGACGTAGGTACGGAAGTGTTCATCGGCCTCGGCTTGTGCTTCGGCCACCGTGTGACCCATATGTGTCCCGGGCTGTCCGAACTTCGGCCGCCGCATGGTTGCGAACGCCCGCTCGTGTAACAGCGTGGTGCGGGCGACGCGCCACCCGTCGTCGAGTTGGCCGACGAGGTTCGCTGTTGGGATCCGGGCGTCGGTCAGGAACACCTCATTGAATGATGCGTGTTGGTTCATTTGCAGGATCGGCCGAACTTCGACACCGGTCTGATGCATCGGCAGGACGAAGTATGAGATGCCGTGGTGTTTGGGGACATCCCAGTTGGTGCGCACCACCAGCATCCCAAGATCTGCGTGGTGGGCACTCGTGTTCCATACCTTCTGACCATTCACAACCCATTCGTCACCATCGAGCACAGCGGTTGCCTTCATGCCGGCCAGGTCTGAGCCGGCGCTCGGCTCACTGAAGAGTTGGCACCAGGTCAGTTCGCCGGTGAGTGTCGGGCGCAGGAACTGATGCTTTAGTTCGTCGGACGCGTGTGTGTAGAGGGTCGGGGCCGCGAGCGACATGCCGGCACCGAGGGGCGTGCCGACTGCGCCGACTGCACGAAGTTGTTCACTCACGATGGTGTCGGCCCAGGCCGGGAGCCCGCGCCCGTACCATTCGCGGGACCACGACGGCACCGCCCACCCTGATGCCACGAGTCGTTCGCGCCACTCGGCGAGTCCGATGTCGGGATCCCATGCGTCAGCGAGCCACTCGGCAATCTCGGCTCGGACCTGCTCTCTGGTCGGTGTGCTCATCGGTGGTCCGATCGAAGATCGCAGGCTCTTACCCAGATGTTGGTCAGCGCCTCGACCGCCTCGTTCTCGTCGTAGGTATCACCCGCAACGAATTGCCATTGAGCGAATCCGGAGAGCATGGCGACGAGCGCAGCAGCGGTGATGGCCGGGTCGATGTCGGGATCGGCGACACCATTTGTCTGCCAGCGTCGAATGGAGTTCGCGATGCGAGCGATGTGGTTCTGCCGGGATCGCAGTCGGGCCTTGCTGACGTCGGGGTCGTGGGCGGCAACCTGCTCGACCAAGCGGTAGAGGTCGGCATTCCGACGCACGACGGCGAGGTAGTTGCGGTTGGACATCTTGAGGTTGTCGATGGCGTCGCCACCCCGTCGGCGATCGAATTTCACGACTTCTTGCTCGACGTCGGCGTCGATAACAGCGGCGAGGTGGCGGAACAGATCGGTTTTTGACTCGAAGTAGGTGTAGAAGCTGCCGCGAGCGAGGCCTGCTTCGGCGACGACTAACTCAACCGTGGTATCGAGGTAACCATGTCTGGCGAAGACGACACGCGCCGCCTCAAGTAATCGTTCGCGGGTGCGGGCCGCCTTTGGACCCGGGGATGCCTCGAAGGCGGCGCGTCGGTTGGCTGAGATTCCCGTCGGCTCAAATCCGCCGCGAGTCCGTCCGGTCACGTCGCCATCTCGAATCCAGCCCGGCGGAATAACTCGGCCTGCATCTCGGTCGATCGCAGGTAGTCGTCGAGTGTGCGTTGGCGCGGTTCGGGTACGAAGTGGTCGACGCCGATGGCGAGGTAGTGATCGAGTTCGGCGAGGATCGTGTCGTGGTTGTCGAGTAGCGGATCCCACCGCGTCCGCATCGAGATCGTGAACTCGGCCTCCGGGCGTTCCGCTCGAAGTTTGGCGACTCGACGCTCTGTCTGCTCTGGCGTGAGGAATGCGCCGTGCCAGCCGTCACCGACGAGGATCGCTCGTTTGAGTGCGACATCGGCATGACCGCCGATCCAGATGGGAAGGTGGCCGATGGGCTGGGGGAGGGCGCGGATGGAACGAAGGTGAGCCCCGTGAACCGGGTAGTCGGCGGTGATGTGGTCGTCGGTCCAGGCGCGTCGGAGGATCTCGATGGCCTCGTCGGTGCGTGCACCGCGGGCGTCAAAGGGAATGCCGAGGGCGTCAAACTCGGCTTTCAACCAACCTGCTGCGGTTCCCAAGATGATCCGACCACCGCTCATCTGGTCGATTGACGCCAGCGCTTTTGCGACGAACAAGGGGTTGCGCATTGGGAGCACCAAGACCGTGGTGCCGATGCGCACGCGGGAGGTGGCGGCAGCTACCCACGCCATCGCTACCAGTGGTTCGTACACGTATGCCGATGGTGGGTAATCGACCCCTGTCGGCACGACGAGATGATCACTCAACCACACATCCGCGTATCCGGATTCTTCGGCAAGTACGGCGACGCGGTGCATCGCCTCCCCCGACGCTGCTGGCCCGGCCTGAGGGAGGTGAATACCGGCCGTCGGGGGCTGGAGAGTCGTCATCCCCTCACTGTAGAACGATTCGACATTAATGTCGACTTTTTGCGGCGACGAGGCTAAGGTCCCGAGTGTGAGCCAGATGATCGTCCTCGCCGGCACGGCCGAATTCGCGACCCAAGAGGGTCGTGATGCTTGCCTCGCGACCAGCGGCCAGTATCAGGAACCGGCAAGAACCAGCGAGCCTGGTTGCCTCGCGTATTACTTCTGCCCGGATCCTGTGGTCGGAACTCGCATGGTGGTCTGGGAGTTGTGGGCCGATGAGGCCTCGCTCGCCGCACACTTCGCGCACCCGAACTACAAGAACATGGGGCAGCACTTCGCGAAGTTCGACTTCATTCAGGGCAACTTCAAGAAATACCGGGTCGACAAGATGGGCGACGTGTACGACGAGACGTTCACACCGCGAGCGGACTTCTTCTGACAGAGATGAACCGGGCGGTGGTTGAACAGCACGTTGATGTCGTCACGGATGATGGCGTGATGGGCACCTTCGTTGCGTATCCGGCCGGGGGCGGCGCCCATCCGGTCGTGTTATTCCTGATGGACGCTCCTGGTAAGCGCGAACTTCTGCACTCCATGGCGCGACGCATTGCGGCGGGTGGTTATTACGTGATGTTGCCGAATCTCTATTACCGAGAAACCGATGCATTCGAACTCGACTTCTCGAGCAGGGAGTCCTTCGCTCGCATGAGCGAACTGATGCGAGGCGTCGGCAATCGTATGGTCGGGCGCGATGCTGGCGTACTTCTTGAGATCGCTCACTCCGCGGCCCACGCGGACGCCGAACGCGTAGGTGTTGTTGGCTACTGCATGAGTGGACCGTTCGCCGTTTGGGTGGCCGCTGAACACGCCGATCGTGTGAGAGCGGCAGCGTCGTTCTACGGAGTTCGGCTCCACGTAGATAGCTCAGACTCCCCACATCTCCGTCTCGCGGAAATCACCGGTGAGCTCTACGTCGCAGCCGCTGAACACGACGACTACGTCCCGCTTGACATGATCGACCGCTTCGAGGCGGCGATGCAGACAGCAGGGACCAACGGTCGCATCGAGCGCTACTGGGGGATGCACCACGGCTTCGCGTTCGATGATCGGCCTGCGCATGACCCGGTCGGGGAGAACCGGCACTGGGAACGACTCATCGACTTGTTCGACCGAAACCTGCGGCCGGTCATCGAATGAGCGGCGACGAAGCCGTCGGCGTGTCGATTGTGGATCGGCACGTTGGCCATGTCCGCCTACAGCGGCCGCCCCATAACTTCTTCTCCCTCGGCCTCATTGCGGGTATCGCCGATGCTCTTGACGCACTTGATACTGAGGATGACTGCCGGGTGGTGGTGCTGAGCGCTGAAGGGAAGAACTTCTGCGCGGGCGCTGATCTTTCAGCGTCAAACGCGGGATACGCCACGACCGAGTTGTATGCAGCGGCGGTGCGGCTGTTCCGTACCCGGAAGCCGATCGTGGCGGCGGTGCAGGGGGCCGCGATCGGCGGTGGGTTGGGGCTCAGCCTCGCTGCTGATTTTCGAGTCGTCCCTCCCGAGGCCCGGTTCAGTGCCAACTTCGCGCAACTTGGATTCCACCATGGGTTCGGCCTCTCGGTCACACTGCCAGCACTGGTTGGCCAACAGATGGCAGCACGGCTGTTGTACACAGGTCGCCGCGTTCGAGGCGATGAGGCAGTGCAGATCGGGCTTGCCGACGAACTTGTGCCTCTCAATGACCTGTTGGATGCAGCCACGAGTTTCGCTGCGGAGATTGCCGCGTCTGCCCCACTCGCCGTCGAATCGATCCGGGCAACACTCCGGGGAGACCTCGCAGATCGGATTGCTGCAGCGACCGACCACGAGGCCGGCGAACAGACTCGGCTTCGTGCGACGGCCGACTTCGCTGAAGGGGCCAGGGCGATGGCAGAACGCCGTGAACCGCGATTCACCCGAGGCTGAGGAGACGATATGACCCTCGAGGATTCGCCTATCCGCGGTGTCATGACCGCCGCTGATTTCATGTCGCCCAGCGAGTTGTTGGCCTACGCCGAGCGACTTGAATCGCTCGGCTACAGCGAACTCTGGCTCACAGATATGTTCGGGCGCGAGATCTACGTCACGGCGGGTTTCGTCCTAGCCAACACCACCCGGATCAAGGTTGCGTCGGGCATCGCTCACATCTACGGACGCGATGCCATCGCGTCGTTACAGGCGGCCCGTACGTTGTCAGAACTCTCCAATGGGCGTTTCATCCAGGGGCTCGGCGTCTCGCACCCCATCGCCGCATCGATGCGTGGTGTGCCGTGGGACGACCCCGTCGAGAAGACCCGGGCATATCTGAGCGCAATGCGCGGTGAGGTACCTCTCCAACCTCGCGCCGGGGTGTCGGAGGCACCGATCTATCTCGCTGCCCACGGCCCGAAGATGATGGCAGTTGCTGCCGAACTTGCCGATGGTGCAAACACCTATATGCAGCCACCGGAGCGCACCACGGAGGCCCGTGCCGTTCTTGGCCCGGACAAGGCTCTCAACGTCGTGCTGCCGTGCTGCTTGACCGCGGATTCCGCGCTCGGACGCGCTGCGGGTCGTCGAGCATTGTCGATCTATCTTCCGCTCGCCGCTTATCAGCGGCGGTGGCTGGCTAATGGCTTCACCGAGGAGGACTGGAGCAACGGCGGGAGCGATCGGCTCGTCGACAACTGCTTCATCTGGGGCGATATCGACACGATCACGAACAAGATTCGCGCTCACATTGATGCAGGGGCGACCGCCATTGCCATCGGGGCTCAACACGCCGATCCGCGACGCAGTGGCCCGGCATGGGATCTCCTTGAGGCACTTGCTCCTCGTCGTGGATGACTGCGGCAGTGGCAGGCGGGCCGGACGCACACCTCTGACTCCGTCGGTCACCGTGTGAACACCCTGGTTGGAGACACTGCATTCCTCGAGCCCTACCGCCATCGAAGGGCGGCCACTTGAATTAATTGACGAAATGGTCAATTATGTTGGGCGCAGCAGATGTCGTCCGCTGGTCCTCGCATCATGATTAAGTCACCGCCCTTCCCTGTCCGCATCGATGAATTGGATTGCGGAATTCTCAGCGAGGCCATTGGTGCCGACGTTGTTGCGTTTTCGCATCAGCGCATCGGTGCAGATCGCGGAATGTTGGGGGAGATTTTCCTGGTCGATCTCGATTACGCGGATCATGGGCCAGCAGACGGCTCGGAGCGTCCTGACACCGTGGTGGTGAAGTTGGCTGCAGACCGGGAGGAGTCGCTTGCCGTGGCGCGTCGCGCCCGAACCAACGAACGCGAGCTGCGGTGCTATGACGAACTCTTGAGCAGAACACCGGTGCGAGTACCTCAGTTCTATGGTGCGTGGTTCGATGCTGACACAGCTCGATTTCTTCTCGTTCAAGAGTCGATTGATGTGGACACGTCGGTGGATCAGATTGAGGGAATTGGCGTTGACCGTGTGCGAGCAGTTGTCGATGAGGTGGCGGCACTGCATGCGTTCTGGTGGGATTCTGACGAACTCCGATCGAAAGAGTGGCTCATCCGCCCTGACAATCCCGGCCGGATGCAGAACATGGCGGGTTTCGCCACGAACGGCTGGGAACCCATGTGTGCGGTACTTGCCGATGAGATGACTGCGGATGAGCGGCAACTCGGCGGCGAGTTCCCGGCTCGGCTGGATGCGGCACTCCGCGAAATCGGCCGTCATCCAAAGACTCTGGTGCATTCTGATCTACGCGCGGACAATCTGCTGTTTTCCCGTGATGGCAGCCGAGCGACGATTATCGACTGGCAAGGAGCCAGCGTTGGACCACCGGCGTTCGACCTCGCGTATCTCCTGACTCAGTCGCTCACTGTCGAGGATCGACGTCAACACGAACAGGACCTTCTGGAGAGATATCGACAGCAATTGTCGATGCGTGGCGTCGAACTGTCGATGGAGGAGGTGCTTGTCGGCTACTCCGAGTCGATGTTGTACTGCCTATCGATTGCTTGCGCATTGCAGATCATCAGCGATCCACGCGAACCGCGAGTGCGTGATCTCACACGGGTGATTGCGCGGCGCAGTATTGATGCGTTGCGCGACCTAGATCAACTG
>RFST01000347.1 GCA_009923855.1 Actinomycetota bacterium | reverse complement strand
CGCCGATCACTCCCCACGACGCTCCCTCCCGGTGCGCTCGGAGAGCCGCCGCTTCGATGCGGCTCTCGGCCGCCCGACGGGCTGCCGCCGCGGCCCGGAGTTCAGCTAGAGCGTCAGCACCGGTCACGACGTGGTCGGATCCGGCATCGAACTCGCCCACCAGCGCTTCAGCTTCTGCGTCGGTGAGTTCGCGTGGATGCTTGGTCGTCTTCATCATTGATCACCTTCGTTCGATTCGATCATGGATAGGTATTTGTCACGGGCCGGCATTGCGTGGATCACATAATCCTGCTCGTCGGTCTCAACGACACCGATCTCGAGCAGATCTGCATTGATCGTTGGGCCAATCAGCATCGTGAACTCAGGTTGCTCGTGTCGAGTGATCGCCGCGATCGCGTTGCTGATGGCATGGGTGATGTCGTCGTCGGAGACTCCGTGCTTGCGGGCACTCGGCAGAATCTCCACACCGACAACTGTAGTTGTCGGTGTGATGTCGAACAACCATGAGCCTTGATCCTTCTTTGACGTCTGACGGGTCGCCGGGCTCAGCCCGGCGTGGGTATGACGGAACGCGCCACCGCGCGCTGCCCCGACGACACCACGAGAGCGAGGCCGACGATCACGAGCACCATTCCCGGAACCTGCGCAAACGCGATCGACTCCCCAAGGAACACCCACGCCCAAAACGTCGACTGCGCCGGCTGAGACACCTGAATCACCCCGATCGTCGCGATCGGCACCGAGCGCTGAGCGAACACCAGCAACCCGTGGGCGACCATCCCCGTCAACACCGCGAGAATCGCGATCGCCACCCACGTCTCACCCGACGCCGGCCACAACGAATCACTCGTCAGCGCCGCCACCGGGGTAGCCGTTACCACCGCAACCGGCATCAGGATCGCCATGAAATCGAGGGTGCCGACACCACGCGACCGGGCACGCTTCGTGAACATCAGATAGCCGACGTACCCGAACATCCCGCCGACCGCGAGCAGATCGCC
>RFST01000346.1 GCA_009923855.1 Actinomycetota bacterium | reverse complement strand
GACCTGCAACCGGGCACCTTGCTGAGCGCCTACCGCAACGGCCTGTTCCCCATTCCGGTGCGCCGTCGTCGTATCGGATGGTTCTCCCCCGATCCACGCGGCATCATCCCCCTCGATGGGCTCGTGATCAGCCGGTCGCTGCGTCGCAGCATGCGCCGATACGAGGTGCGGTTCGATACGTGCTTCGCCGAGGTGGTGCGCCGATGTGGTGACCCGTCACGACCAAGCGGGTGGATTGACGACGGAATCATCGAGGCATACACCACCCTGCACACCTTGGGCTGGGCACATTCGGTGGAGGTATTCGACGACGATGACCACCTCGTCGGCGGGCTGTATGGGGTGCGCGTCAACGGGCTGTTCGCTGGCGAATCAATGTTCCACTCGGCCACCGATGCATCGAAGGTGGCTCTGGTGCACCTGATCGAGTGGCTGCGGCACACCGACGCCACCCTCCTCGATGTGCAGTGGACAACCGACCATTTGCGCAGTCTCGGTGCGATCGATATTGCCCGCAGCAGGTACCTCACCCTGCTGGCCGACGCGGTCGGGTCCGGCCGCTGATCGTCGGACGGGGCGGGCATGCACGGGAATCACTCGGCTCCGCCGGAGGTTCGATAGCGGAACGGCAGAGTTGACGGCCAATACTGGTGGTACTGCCGACCGATTCGACGTCAGCATCCACCGCAGGACCACACAGAACCGGAGCACCGCGATGACCGCCACCCCCGACACCACCGGCCGCACCCCAGATCGCCCATGGATGATGCGCACCTACTCGGGGCACTCCACGGCGGAGGCATCGAACCGTCTGTACCGCACCAACTTGGCGAAGGGACAGACCGGCCTGTCGATCGCATTCGACCTGCCCACGCAAACCGGTTACGACCCGGATGCGCCGCAATGCACCGGTGAAGTCGGAAAGGTGGGGGTGCCCGTGGCCCACATCGGCCATTTCCGCACCTTGCTCGACCAGATTCCCCCGGGCGAGATGAACACCTCGATGACGATCAAT
>RFST01000345.1 GCA_009923855.1 Actinomycetota bacterium | reverse complement strand
TGAGCACCAGATGAAACCGCTCGTCGTTCTCGTGCTCGATACCGCAGGAGCACCCGTGGCGTATCTGCGCTCTGACGGGTCGCCGTCGGGTCGCTTCGACATTGCGCGCGGAAAAGCCAATGGCGCACTCGCCATGGGTGTGAACTCGCGACGGCTCGGCGAGATGGCGGTGGAACGACCGCACTTCATCGACGGGGTGGCCGGCAGCATAGTCGGCCCACTCGTGCCGGTAGCCGGTGGAGTCCTCGTCTGCGACGGCAACGGGGTCGTGATCGGTGCTGTCGGCGTGTCGGGTGACACCTCCGACAATGATGAAGCCGCTGCCATTGCGGGCATCACTGCTGCCGGGTTGAACGCCGCCGAGTGACCATGGCCCTGCTCGACCGTCTGCGCCGCCGTGGCCCCACACCCGATGGGGATCCACCGGGTGACGTTGTCGACGCAGCGTTGCTAGCAGATCTACGCGCCGCGGTCGGCGCGGACCGAGTGCGCGTCGACGGCGCAGAACGAGCACTGCTGCGACGTGACGCGTCGGTGTTCGACGGTGGTGCTGCCGGCCCGATCGTGCTGTGCGACGATGCCGAACAGGTGCGTGCCGCGGTGCTCGTTGCCAACCGTCATGGTCGCGCCGTCGTGCCGCGAGGCGCAGGTACTGGTCTGGCAGGTGGCGCAGTGCCCCTCGGCGCACCCGTGGTCATCTCGGTGGCGCGCATGAATCGGGTGCTGTCTGTTGACACCGACGCTCGCATTGCCTGGGTGGAGCCCGGGGTGGTCAATTTGGACCTCACCACACATCTCGCCCCGCTCGGCTATCACTTCGCCCCCGATCCATCCAGCCAGCAGGTATGCACGATCGGCGGCAACGTGGCCAACAACTCCGGCGGACCGCACTGTCTGGCCGACGGGGTGACCAATGCCCACATCCTCGCCATCGAAGTCGTCCTACCCGACGGCACTCTGGCACTGCTTGGCGGGCTCGACGCCGAACCGGCGGGCTACGACCTGCGTGGCGTATTCGT
>RFST01000344.1 GCA_009923855.1 Actinomycetota bacterium | reverse complement strand
CCGAAGAGGATGCACGCGAGGCGGCAGCCACAGGCAACGGGGGCGAATATGGCCCTCGGACCTGGCTTGCAGAACTGACCTACGGTGACGAACGTCCAGTGCCAACATTGGGCGCCGTTGTGACTCACCGTTTCCCTGCCTTCACCCGTGCGTACAACCGCTGCGTGGAATGGTTCCGGCGCGCGGTCCGATCACGACGAACGTCCCCACCGCGCTGAGGCACTCCTCACCGCGGCACGGCCCCGGGTCGTGACGAGACCCGGCGGCGCAGGAAACTGGGCCAATGAGTCCACAAGGAATGCAGTTCGGTATCTGCCTCGCCTCGCGTCCTGATGACATCGACTATGTCGTCGAGGCTGAACGGCGCGGCTACACCCACCTCTGGGCAGCGGACTCGCAGATGATCTGGTCCGATGTGTACGCCACCATGGCACTCGCGGCCGTGCGCACGTCGACCATGCAGATCGGTACCGGCGTCGCGGTGGCCCCAACCCGGCCGGCGCCAGTCACCGCAGCCGGGCACGCCACCATCAACCAGTTAGCACCGGGACGGGTGTTCTGCGGTATCGGCACCGGCAACACGGCCATGCGCATCATGGGCCACCCGCCCATGCCCATCGCCGAATTCGACCAGTACCTCGCCGACCTGCGGGCGTTCCTCGACGGTGCAGAGGTTGACTACACCTTCCGCGGCCGCACAGCGCCCACGCGGCATCTCATGCCCGATGCCGGCTTCGTGAACCTCACCCATCGCATCCCGATGTACGTGTCGGCGTTCGGGCCAAAGGCGATGGGACTGGCCGCACGTCACGGTGACGGCCTGATCACGTCAATCCCGCCGACGGTCGATGCCGTGGTGCACGCCCGTGACCGTCTCACCCGCGCCGCTGCCGAGGCCGGCCGGGATCTCACCCGGGAGAACTTTCCGATGGCGACGTTGACCACCGTGCTGGTGCTCGCTCCTGGCGAAACGCTGGATAGCGAGCGGGTGCGTCGTCAGACGGGCGCGTTCGCGATCAC
>RFST01000343.1 GCA_009923855.1 Actinomycetota bacterium | reverse complement strand
CATCACCGAACTGTCCGCCGTAGGCCAGCACGCGACGACCGTCGGCAAGGGTGCGTCGCAGCCCGTGGTCTTTCCACTCCCAGATGAACCCACCCTGCAGGCCATCACAACTATCGATCGCCGCCCAATAGTCGGCGAGCCCGCCGTTGGAGTTGCCCATCGCATGGCTGTACTCGCACATGATCAACGGGCGATCGGCGCCACTGTGGGCATAGGCCAAGATGTCGTCCACGCTCGGATACATCGGACAGACCACATCGGTGACTGCGCGGCCGCCATCGGCCCACCCCTCGATGCGTACCGCATCCTCGTAGTGCAGGGGGCGAGTCGGGTCGGCACGGCGAATCCATCCGGCGAGAGCGTGATGCGAGGTACCCAGCCCACTTTCGTTGCCGAGGCTCCACATGATGATGCTCGGATGGTTGCGGTCGCGGGTCACCATGCGCGACCCACGGTCGAGCCAGGTGGCTGCGTAGTCGGCGCGATCGCTGAGTGACCGGTTGTGCGCGTGACATTCGATATTTGCCTCGTCGATGACGTAGAAGCCCAGTTCGTCGCAGAGGTCATAGAAGATGTCGGCATTCGGGTAGTGCGCCGTGCGGATCGCGTTGATGTTGTGGCGACGCATCGCCATAAGGTCGGCGCGAATGTCATCAGCGGTCACCGCCGATCCGCGATCGGGATGTTGATCGTGACGGTTCACCCCGTGAATCCGCACCGCCGCGCCGTTCACCAACAGAGCCCGGCCCGCGATCTCCACAGTGCGGAAACCGATGTGTTGGGTGGCATGGTCGACCACTCGGTCGCGCGGGTTGAGGAGTTCGACTTCGACGCGGTAACGACTCGGGGTCTCGGCGCTCCACGGTGCAGCGTTGGGCACCTCGAATCGTGCGATGCAGTGATGGCCCATGAACACATAGGGACGGTCGTGCCGATGCGGCACCGGTTGATGGTCCTGCCCCACAGTGCGGCCGGCAGGGTCGATGAGGGTGGTGCGCACCGACCACCCTGGGCCCATGGC
>RFST01000342.1 GCA_009923855.1 Actinomycetota bacterium | reverse complement strand
ATCTCCGTCTGGTCGGAGCCGCACCGCGCGGCGAGAGCCGGATGCACGAAACTCTCGGATCTGCTCCGCCATCGAATAGCCCACAAGAGTGGCAACTGCAGACGGATCGGCATCGCGGGCGATAGTGATCTGATGCACGCGATCTGGCCGTGCATGATCAAACGTGACGGTGACACCTGTCGATGATCGCAACTGGTCGATACCCGCCGGTCCCGGGGTGAACGATGTGAGTTCCACAACGTCGCCGTCGGCAGTCGCAACCACGCGGGCCACGAGTTCTTGGCGCCCG
This sequence comes from Actinomycetota bacterium, assembly GCA_009923855.1. Classification (GTDB taxonomy): domain Bacteria; phylum Actinomycetota; class Acidimicrobiia; order Acidimicrobiales; family Ilumatobacteraceae; genus Casp-actino5. The sequence goes on along the minus strand of RFST01000342.1, from coordinate 739 downwards.
ATCAGGCCGTCATCCCACATCGTGCATCCTCAGTGTCATGACGCGGTCCGTGTTGCAGCGAGCAGAACGACGTCGGTGGCCCGCTGGCAGAAGCGCGACAGGCGCTTCCGTTGGGCGGCACCACCACCGACGTCGTTGGGGAACATGGAACGATCTCGGGTAGCGAGATATGCACAGGGCCACATCGCGGCCTGGTCGGGTCGGGCACCGGCACGAGGCCATGGCAGGTCAGCGATATCGATCCGTTCCGCATCGCCGCCGGTGAGCGCAGGGAAGAGCGTGACGTAGGCGAGTGCCGCCGACCGCTCCGCCGGGTTGCAGTCGACGCTCTCAATGCCCGAACGCAGGCGACCCACGCGATCTCGGGCACGGGCGGCGTCAACGTCCCCATGGTCAAGCACTGACTGGGGGTAGGCGTCCCCGTCGAAATCGCTTCTCCCGGGAGCAGCTGGGCTCGGCGCACCGTATGCCCGCTTCAGTACGTTCCTCATGACCTCGGTGGCGTAGGCCTTGATGTTGTCAGGCGGTTCGACCCCGGCGGCTACGGCGCGATGACGACGGCGCAACATCCGCAACCGTGTCTCGGAGATGAGGTCGTAGGCATCGGTTGCGGGTGAACCGGTGCGAAAGGACCGGCACAGAGCCTTCGCGGTCGCCGCACCCTTGGGTGACCGTGGCGCGTTCGCGTCATCGCGATCGATGCGCTGCTGACGTGCAGCCGCCGTCGACCGCCGTCGCT
>RFST01000341.1 GCA_009923855.1 Actinomycetota bacterium | reverse complement strand
GACGTTTAACCGTCCGTCAGGCCCCCCGGCGTCGCGTCGCCAACTCGACCGGCTCCTCGAGTTGCTCGAGGCTGCCGGCTACGACGGGTTTCGTGATGCACGCGGCCCACTCGGGTTCACGCAACGCCAGGGCAATGGCAACTTCACTCGCGACGAGGCCGACGCATTCATTGCCGACCTCGAAGGCGTCGATCACGATCCCAGTGCACCATCGCCGGCCTCGGCTCCGCGTCTGAGCACTGATGAACGTGCGGCACGAGCACTGCCCGACGAGGTGCTCGCCGCCGAGTTGCAGCGTCGTGGGTGGGTGGTGATGGAGCCGTGAACGGCCCTGCTGGTTCGCTGCAGGTGCGCGCCGACGTGTTGCAGGCACCTGCACCCGGCGTTGCCGAGTTGCTGCACGATCAGCTGATCACCGTGGTCGATGGTGTGATCACCGACATGTCCCCGGCATCGGCTCTGGGCTCGAACGTGCCGGCCCGTCTTGATGGAGTGTTGATGCCGGGTCTGGTCGATACCCATATTCACGCGCCCCAATGGCCACAACTCGGTGTTGGCCTTGATCTGGGTTTGGAACGGTGGCTGTTCGATCTGACGTTCCCGCTTGAGGCGCGCTGCGCCGACACCGGATATGCCGTCGACGTGTGGAATCACATGGTGCCCACCCTGCTCGGCCTTGGCACGACGACCGCCGTCTATCACGCCTCGACCCATGTCGAGGCCACCACCGCTCTCGCTGAGGCCTGTGTTCGCCACGGGCAACGTGCCGTCATTGGCCGGGTGGCGATGGATCATCCAGAGGGCACCCCCGAGTGGTACCGAGATGCGGACGCAGCGGCTGCGGTCTCGGCGAGCCGTCGATCGATCGATGAGATCCGGGGGCTCGGGTCGTCACTGGTGCAGCCGATTATCACGCCACGGTTCATTCCGGCGTGCAGCGACGCAGCTCTGGTGGGCCTTGGCGAACTGGCTGCCGACACCGGTGTGACCGTGCAGACCCATGCCGCCGAAAGCGATTGGCAACACGG
>RFST01000035.1 GCA_009923855.1 Actinomycetota bacterium | reverse complement strand
AGTGTCTCCCAGCCGGCACCATCGGTGCCGAGCAGCGTTGCCGGGGTGTTGTCAAAGTCGAGGCGAGCCTGGCGACGGGTCTGGTCCATGGTCGACAGTGCCGTGCGGGTGAGCCCCGCGGCTCCGCCATCGACGGTGAACAGGCTCACGCCGGCCGACGTGCGCGCCGCGACAATGATGAGATCGGCGACGGCGCCGTCGATCACAAACGACTTGGTTCCGCTCAGCGTGAAACCGTCGCCGGAAGCCGAGGCGGCCATGGTGATGCCCGCTTCGTCCCACTTGCCCGACGGTTCGGTGTACGCGAGCGTGGCGATTGTCTGGCCCGCGGCGATACCGGGAAGGTGAGCGGCCTTGGCGGCCTCATCACCGCTGTGCAGCAAGGTGTTGGCCGCGAGAACCACCGACGAGAAGAACGGGGCGCACAGCAGGGCGCGGCCCATCTCTTCCAGAACGATGCCGAGTTCTACGTAGCCAAATCCCGAACCGCCGTATTCCTCTGGGATGTGGAGCCCTTGCAGGCCCATCTGCTCGGCCATCTGCGTCCAGACATCGGCATCGAAGCCGGTCTCGGTCTCCATCTGCTCACGCACGGCTTCCTCGGAGGACTTGGCCTCCATGAAGGCGCGGATGGTGGAGCGCAGTTCGTCTTGTTCTTCGGTGAATGCAAAGTTCATGTCGTCATCCTCGCTGGTTGGCCGACCATTTCGCAAATCATGATGTGTACACACGTGTACGCACCATGAGCCTCGACGCCTACAATGAATCCATGGATTCGATCGGTGTTCGCGCTCTGCGCAATGACCTAGCCAGCAACCTGCGACGTGTCGCGAACGGCCAGCACCTGCAGGTCACCGATCACGGACGCCCCATCGCCGTCATCGGGCCAGCCGACACACCATCGAGCAGCTCGGTGGCCAACGCCATCGCTGCGGGGCGCGTCCGGCGCCCGATCCTCACCGGTACTGCCGCGACCACGAATCCCATTGACGTGGCCCCGGGTCTTCGCCTTGACCGGGTGGTCGATGATGTCCGCTGATCACATGGGTGACGTTGTCGTCATTGACACCACCGCGCTTCTCGCCTCGTGCCTCAATGATTCGCGCCGCGACATCGTGACCGCCGCGATGAGATCTGCCGAATTCAGCGTCATGAGCGAATCGGCGATGGCCGAAGCCCTGTGTGCGGTGCCCCAGATCTGCGATGACCCGTACAGCGAATCCGACCTGATCAACGCCCTGCACTACGCAAACGACCGCTGCCATATCGCCGCCGTCGACACCGCACGGATCCACGCGGCCACGCGTATTGCACGTCGAACCGGCGTACGCCTGAGCGCGGCGATCCACCTCGACACCGCGATGAGCCTGGGCGAACGGGCCGCCATCGTCACCTTCGACCCGCGCCAGATCACCGCGGCCATCGACCTCAACATCCACGTCATCTCTGCCTGATGCCCAAGCGATCGGTGGCCGAACTCCGGCACTGATGACACAATCGGTGGTATGAGCATCATCGTGCCACCACCAAGCGAGACCCTGCACTGGTCCAACAGCGATGTGGAGGTACACCGCGTCGTTGTCGGCTCATATGACAACAACGTGTTCATCGTGCGGTGCCGAGCAACCGGCGACGCGGTGCTGATCGACGCGGCGAACGAACACGAGATGCTGTTGCAGTTGGCGTCATCTCTCGGTGTTCGACGTGTTCTCGAGACGCACGGGCATTGGGACCACATCGGCGCAGTCACCGAGATGCGCGAGGCCGGATATGAGGTCGCAGTGACCGCCGCGGATGCCCCGATGCTGCACGAGGTTGGGTACGACGTCCTCATCGATGACGCCGAGGTCATCGAATTCGGACAGCTGCGCCTGCACGCCATCCACAATCCTGGACATACACCGGGTTCCATCTCGTTTCATCTCGCGGGAACCCCACTGCTGTTCACGGGCGACACCTTGTTTCCCGGCGGTCCCGGTGCGACTGCGTATGAGGGTGGCGATTTCAACACCATCATCGACTCGATCGATCGTCTCCTCTTTGCCTTTCCCGACGACACGATCGTGCTGCCCGGCCACGGTACTGACACCACGATTGGCGTCGAACGCCCCCATCTACCCGAGTGGGTGGCACGCGGTTGGTGATCTCAGGCGAGAGGCATGCCAACGTGCACCTGAACGTCGACGACAGTCATTGCTAGCGTCACCGTCCATGACCCCGGCTCACAACGCCGACGGCGCATCATCGCCACCTCGATCAGGGACCGTGGTGTTGGGCGGCATGACACCACCGCGACACACGCTGGGTGAAGTGGCCACAGACGGGGCCATCCGGCCTGATGGCCGGCCCGCACCCGCACTGCGCGCCGAATTGCGACGTATTGCCAACGCCCGCAATGCCCTCACCATCGTCATGCTGTACGCGCAGGTCATCGGCATTGTGTGGGCGGCGTCACGACTTGGGTGGTGGATGTGGCCATTGGCGATCGTTCTAATGGGACGCACACACGCCCAGTTCGCCTCGTTGATGCACGAGGCCGCTCATCGGCTGCTGTTCTCCAACCGTCGACTGAACGACATTGTGGGCCGCTGGTTGCTGGGGTACCCCGCCTTCGTCCCAACGGATGCCTATCGCCGGGTACATATGGCCCATCACCGGCGCGAGTTCGGACCGGAGGAGCCCGATATCGCCCTCTATCAGGGGTACCCGATCGGGAGCGCGAGCCTCCGCCGCAAACTATGGCGCGACCTCCGTGGTAGCACCGGCCTGCGCCTGCTCGGCGCCCAACTGCGGGGTCTGGTCGCCGGCGATACGCGCACGCGGCGCACCACTCGCCACATCATCATCGTGCAACTCGCCCTCGCAGCGGCGGCATGGGCCGCGGGTGTACCACTCGCCTACCCGGTGTTGTGGGTACTTCCATTCCTCACGCTGTGGCGGGTGATCAATCGTCTGCGTTCCATTGCCGAACATGGCGGGCTCGACGCGGATCATGACCGCAGAATGACGACCCACTGCGTGAGCCACCAGCCGCTGTGGTTTCGACTTGTGATGGGCCCGTACAACCTGGGGTATCACCTTGCGCATCATGTTGATGCCGGTGTGCCATGGCGGAACCTCCCGCGGTACCACCGTGCGCTTGCAGCATCCGGGTACATCTCCACGGCTCACTCGTACGCGTCGTATTGGCAACTATGGCGAGCGCTCGCCGAGGGCCGTGTCCAGCGCCACACCTGAATTTGCACTACCCGCGTAGTGCAAATAAGGCCCGGTGCCTAGACTGCGGGCATGGCTGACGCACTGTTCGAGGTCCGCGGATTGCACGCCCGACCCACTGTGGAGCAGGGCCAACCGCCGGCCGCCGAGATCTTGAAGGGCATTGATCTCTCCGTCGCGCCGGGAGAGGTGCACGCCATCATGGGGCCGAATGGATGCGGGAAGTCGACACTGGGCAGCACGATCATGGGGTCGCCCGAATACGAACTGACCGCCGGCGCCATTCATCTTCGCGACGCCGACATCTCCGAAATGGACCCCGACGAACGTGCGCGCGCGGGCGTATTCCTCGCATTTCAATATCCCCAGGAAATCCCCGGGGTATCGGTCATCCAGTTCCTCCGCCAGGCGGTGTCGGCACGCCGCGGCACCGACTTATCGGTTCTCGAGTTGCGTCTGTCCGCCATGGAATGGATGGAGCGACTCGGCATGGACTCATCGTTCGTCGACCGCTATCTGAACGAAGGGTTCTCCGGCGGCGAGAAGAAGCGAAACGAAGTGATGCAGATGGCGCTGCTGGAGCCCGAAATCGCCATACTCGATGAGACAGACTCAGGCCTCGACATCGACGCGTTGCGCGTGGTCGCCGCCGGCATCCGTGAGGTGCGAGCCGATCGACCCGAGATGGGCGTGATCCTCATCACCCACTACCAGCGTCTCCTCGATGAAGTTCGACCCGATCATGTGCACGTCATGTTGGATGGACGCATCATTGCCTCCGGTGGCATGGAGATCGCCGAGTCCCTCGAAGCCGGCGGCTACGACTCGTTCCGGCAGGCGGGCTGATATGTCTGCCATCGATGTGGACACCCTCATTCAGGACTTCCCGCTTCTGAGCGCTGCGCCTGAGGATGGCCGCCGCCTCATCTACCTCGACTCAGCCAACACATCTCAAAAGCCCTTCCACGTCATCGAGGCGATGGACCGCTTCTTGCGCGAGTCCTACGGCCCGATTAATCGCAGTGCCTACCGCTTGGCCGCTGCGGCCACCGACGCATACGAAGGGGCGCGCCACCGAGTGGCCCGCTTCATCAATGCCGCCTCGGCCGATGAGATCGTCTTCACCCGAAACGCCACCGACGCACTCAACCTCTTCGCTCAATCGTGGAGCCGAGCCCATCTACGCCGAGGCGATGTTGTCGTGCTGTCACATATGGAGCATCACGCCAACATCGTCCCCTGGCAAATGATGCACGACGAGATCGGCATCGAGTTGCGGTGGATCCCGCTGACCGATGACGGGCAACTCGATCTGGCCGACCTTGACGATCTCCTCGATGGGGCCTCCGTGCTCGCGGTCACCGCCATGAGCAACGTGCTGGGCACCATCAACCCGGTGACCGAGTTGTGCACGCGGGCGCGTGCTGCCGGCGCGATCACGATGGTGGACGCCTGCCAGTCGGTCCCCCACGGGCCAACCGATGTGCAGGCGTGGGGTGCAGATCTGTGCGCGTTCTCATCGCACAAGATGCTCGGACCGACGGGCCTCGGTGTGCTGTGGGGTCGTGCCGAGATTCTCGAGGCACTTCCGCCCATGATCGGTGGCGGCAACATGATCGACGACGTCCGACTCGACGGATACTCCTGCGCACCGGTGCCGACGCGATTTGAGGCCGGCACCGGGCAACTCGTTGAAGCGGTGGGGCTCAACGCCGCCATCGACTACCTCGACACACTCGGTATGGATCGTGTGCGGGACCACGAGCGCGAACTCACCCGCTATGCCATCGACGCCCTCACCGCGGCCTTCGGCGACGACATCACGATTCACGGTCCGTCCGATCCGGACCTGCGCGGCGGCGTGCTGTCGTTCGCATTTCGCGACCTGCATCCCCATGATGTGAGTCAGATTCTCGACGAATACCGGGTGTGTGTGCGCGCCGGTCATCACTGCGCAAAGCCATTGATGCGCATTCTCGAAGCGAACGCCACCGTGCGCGCCAGCTTGTACATCTACAACAGCCCCGACGACATCGACGTGCTCGTCGAAGCGCTGTCGTCGGCTGGCGATATCTTCGGATTCTGAACCGGGAGGAACGATGCCAGGCCTCGAAGATCTGTACCGAGAGATCATCCTCGACCATTACAAGAACCCCCGCAACCGAGGCCAGCTCGAGGTACCTCCGGCAGTGCGAGCAGATGGCCACAACCCCCTTTGTGGTGATGAGATCACCGTGTATGTGGAACTTGACGGTGACAGGGTTGCCCGCGTGGCCATCGATGGCCAGGGGTGTTCCATTTCGCAAAGCAGCGCATCGATGATGAGCCAGGCGATGACGGGTCGCACCACCGATGAGGCGCGCGCGCTGCTGCACCGGTTCAAGCACATGATGTCCATCGCCGATCACGACCACAGTGACGAACCAGGCGAGGAGGTTCCGTTGGGCGATCTTGAAGCACTCCAAGGTGTGGTGAAGTTTCCCGTGCGCATCAAGTGCGCGGTTCTTGCATGGAACACGCTCGCACAAGCCCTCGACAGCGCTGCATCCTGAATCACGAGATCGTTACGCGCACCCTTCGCGCGCCACACTGGTCGCCATGACGGCGAGTGACACGACTGGCGGAGCACCCACCGACGGGACGCGCGACGAGTTGGCGCGTGCGCGCACTCGGACCGGTCGCAGTATCCGTGACCTCACCCACGCATTCGTCGGGCGGGAACACCCGGTGGAGGTCATCGAGGAGATCGGTCGGCGCCTCGACGACGCGGTTGCAACGCTCGGCACGGGCACGCCACGCTCACGCGACCCGCATTCGTTCGGCGATCACCGCCGCGCGGCCTATCCGGAGGGTCCGTTCGAATGCACCGCAGATGATCGCCCAATCTCAGGTGCCGCCTCCCCGCTCGGGCTCGACCCCGATTTGCGACGTGTGGGCGACACCATCGAGGCCCGGGTAACATTGCGCGCCGCGCACGAAGGTGCACCCGGGAGGTCTCATGGCGGCGTTGTGGCCGCTCTCTTCGACGACATCTTCGGCTTCGTGCTGGGCGTTGTCGGCGAAACGGCCTTCACTGGCCGGTTGACCGTGACCTACCGCGCTGGCACGCCGTTACACCAGCCTCTGGTGTGTCGCGTCTGGCCACTCTCACGTGAAGGACGCAAGTTGCTGATGGCCGGCACACTGCACACCGACGACGACGCACAGACTCTTCTCGCGGAGGCCGACGCGACCTTCATCATCGTCGACGCCGACCAGTTGATCGCTGACGCGGGCCGCCAGAACGCTCCTGCCCCACACCTCGACGCCACGCGCTGAACGATCCGAGCGGCCCATCGGTTGGGGGTACCAGCCACGGCCAAGAGTATGTCGACGCGGGCCGTACCGCGGCAGCTCGCACCGCAAATCCCGGAACCGGTGCGGCGGTCACCGCCAGAGAATCGACCGGTAACACATCGACCGGATCACCCACATGAATAACAACCTCCCGACGCTCCCCGAGGTCCGCCAGGCATTCCACCATGAAGACCAGCCGCCGCGGGTGCAAGCGCAGGCCCCGCAGGAGTGGCGCATCGAATACGAAGATCACCGGCAAATCGGGGTGCGCGGCGAGCGCTGGATCCGCATCGCCAAGTGACTCCGCAGTCAGCCAGACCATTCGTGGCGTACTGGAACCATCTCTGGGTGATGGGTCACGCCACGGTGGTGGATGATCGCCACGGCGGAGCGCAACGGGATGTGCAAGGGGAACGGAATCGCCGACATCCGGCCAGTCGGCAATGGGGCATGTCCTTGACAGCACACAGGTACCGCAGAGCCCCGGTGCGCGTCGTTCCACCTGGGAACGAGAAAACCCGTAGGGGCGCCCGGTGGCGGTGCCAATGGTCCATTGCCAACCGGCGCGGTTCGCACAGGACCCATCCAGAAGTTCGCGGAACATCCTCCGCTCTCCTTCGACCCAATTCGCCCCTTCTCTCACCGCCCAGTGTGAGGCCAGCCACATCCGCATCTGATTCGGCATCCATCCATCACCATCCAATTCGGATAGTGCCGCGTCAAGGCATGCCATGTCAGCACGCGCCCACCATCCATCGACGCTGCGTTCAGTTGGCGGGACGAAACGCAGCGGACTCGCCATCTGCGCTCCCAACCGCACATACAGATGTCGGGCGTACTCCTGCCAGAGCAGTTCGTCGCGGAACTTGTCGCGGTCGTGCCCGGGAGCGTCCCCTACGTGCTCCCACGCGGTGGACAACGAGATCAGTCCGTGGCGGATGTAGGGCGATAATGCAGACGCGCCCCGTGCAGATCGCGGCAATACCTCATTTCGTCGCGCGGCATACCCCACGCCATCGAAACCAGCCAGCGCGGTATCGGCGGCGCGTTGCCCGCCTCTGAAGCGTCGGCTTGGTGACCAGTCGTCGGGATTCGCGTGCAGGCCGTCGAGGTGTGCACGCACCCACGACTCGGCATCGGCGATGCGCGGTACTGGGAGAGGTGCCACCTGATCAGTTCGACCGCAGCGAGACGAGGACCTCCCGCGATGCCTCTTGCTCGTCTCGATCCCCAAACAGCGAGGCCGCAAAAACCGTTGCTCCGCATCCGGCCAGGGCACCGATGCGATCAGCCACCTCGGTGGCATCACCGATGATCGCCACATCGGCTGGGGTGGCGGCACCTTCTCGGTCGAGCATTGCGCGATACGACGGCAGTTGGCCGTAGATGGCGAAATCACGGTCCGCGCGCGCTCGTGCCGCGTCGACATCGTTGGTCACGCACACCGGCAGACCGACTGCGACGGCAGGCGATGGGCGACCGGCCTCGTGGGCAGCCGCAGTGATCGTCGGCGCAGTGAGTTCGGCAATGGTGGCCGGGCCGGTCATCCAGGTGATCGTGCCGTCAGCCATGCGACCTGCGAGGCGCAACATCTGCGGGCCAAGTGCGGCCACCAGAACCGGGGGCGCCTCTGCTGGCGGCGGTGTGATCTCACCGCGGCCGGTCAGCGTCTCTCCCGCATAGGAAACCCGGCGCTCGTGCAGCAGTGGCGTCAGAATCTCGAGGTAATCGCGCATGTGCGCAACCGGTCGATCAAAGGGCATACCCCACATGCCTTCGACCACCGGTTGATGCGACAAACCAATGCCGAGCAAGAGCCGCCCATCGGTTGCGGCCTGGGTGGTCAGCGCTTGTTGGGCCAACATCATGGGATGTCGGGGATAGGTCGGAATCACCGATGTCCCGACACGGATGCCGGGCACCGCACGAGCAGCCACCGCGATTGCGGTTAAGGCATCCATACCGAAGATCTGGGGCGTCCAATATGTGCCAAACCCATCGTCAACAGCACGACGCAGCGAGGCCTCGAAGTCCTCGATGGTCTGGTCGAATCCAAATAGTGAGATCTCCATGGGTGGAACCTACCCCCGACCACACCGCCACAGCATCGGTAAGCCACTGTCATCTAGCATCAATGTGTCACCGACCCGAGGAGGAACATGTACCCCGGACACCACGCAACGCAGCATCCTGACCGGCCTGCATTTGTCATGGCCAGCACCGGGCAGGCGGTGACATATGCAGAGTTTGAGGCGCGCGCCAATCGATTGGCGCATGTGCTGCAGGCACAGGGGTTGCACAGATGCGACCACTACTCCATCTTCATGGAGAACAACGACCGGTACCTCGAGTCCTGCGCCGCGGGCGAACGATCGGGGTTGTACTACACCTGCATCAACTCGTACCTGACGGCCAGCGAGATGGCGTACATCGTCAACAACTCGCGATCGGAGGTGTTAATCACGTCCACCGAACGATTGCCCATCGTCGAAGAGGCTGTTGCCGAGTTCGACAACATTCGCCTCATCGTCGTATGCGGGGGCGTGCCCGAGCACATCACCGACGAGCGTTTCGTTGACTTCGAAACGACCGTGTCGGCCGCGCCCTCAACACCGCTCGAGGATGAGCGCCTCGGGACGGCAATGCTGTACTCCTCCGGCACCACCGGACGCCCAAAGGGAATCCTGCGGCCACTACCCGACCAACCGCCGGGCGAGCAGATGCCGATGTTCAGTTTCCTCTCCGGCCTGTGGCGATATCGCGAACACATGGTGTACCTGTCACCGGCCCCGCTCTATCACTCCGCCCCGCAGGCAGCGGTGAACCTCACTCTGCGAATGGGTGGGACCGTCGTCATCATGGAACGATTCGACGCCGCGGAATACCTGGCTCTGATCGAGCGCTACAGCGTCACCCATAGCCAGTTGGTGCCCACGATGTTCTCACGGTTGTTGAAGCTGCCCGACGAGGTTCGCAACCGCCATGACCTGTCGAGTTTGGAAATCGCCATACATGCCGCAGCTCCATGTCCGGTTGCGGTCAAGGAGGCAATGATCGACTGGTGGGGTCCGATCATCCATGAGTACTACGGCGCGACTGAGGGTCTTGGCTTCGCGGCCTGCGACTCGCATGAATGGCTTGCCCATCGCGGAACCGTTGGAAAGATTGTGTTCGGGGAGCTTCGGGTGCTCGACGACGACATGAACGAGGTGCCCAACGGCACGCCGGGCACGCTGTGGTTCGGATCGGGGTCGGAGTTCAGTTACCTCGACGATCCCGAGCGCACCGCGGAAGCAACCTCACCCGATGGGGCGATGACCACGGTCAGCGACATTGGTTACGTCGATGATGACGGATTCTTGTATCTGACCGACCGCAAGACCTTCATGATCATCTCCGGAGGGGTCAACATCTACCCCCAAGAAATTGAAGACCTGTTGATCACCCACCCGAAGGTGTTCGATGCCGCGGTATTCGGTGTGCCGAATTCAGATCTCGGTGAAGAGGTGAAGGCCGTCATTCAACCGATGCCGGATGTCGCCGCCGACGATGCGCTCACCGATGAACTGCTGGATTATTGCCGATCGAATCTCAGCCGGCAGAAGATTCCTCGCAGCATCGATTACGAGGCTGAATTACCCCGCCTTCCGACCGGAAAGTTGTACAAGCGCCTGTTGCGCGACCGCTATTGGGGTGAGGGTGTGTCACGCATCGGGTAACGACGCGCCGCGTCAGCGCAGGTGACGAGCGAAGGCCCGAATGTCGTCAACCAGTGCGTCGGGCTGTTCCATGGCCGCGAAGTGACCTCCGGATTCCATGTCGGTCCAGTGCACGATGTGGTAGGCCGATTCGCACCACCGTCGCGGCGCCTTGATGATTTCGGCGGGGAAGGCGGCCACACCCGTGGGCACCGTGACCGGGTCGCCGGCACCGAATGATCCGAAGCTCTCCCAGTAGAGACGAGCGGATGATGTCGCCGTCGCCGTCAGCCAATAGATCATCACGTTGTCGAGGATGCGGTCACGATCGATGGCATTCTCTGGATGGCCGTCGCAGTCGGTCCACGCCCAGAACTTCTCCAGGATCCACGCCAGTTGCCCGACGGGAGAATCAGTGAGCGCATAGCCCAGGGTCTGCGGACGGGTGCGTTGCTGAGTGGAGTATCCGGAATCCCATTTCTGATAGTGCTCAAACGCTGCAAATGCGGCCTGATCTGCAGCATCAGGGGCGGACAGCGCCTCGGCTGACGGTGGGGCGATCGGCATATTCACATGGATGCCGATGCATCCGTTGCCATCTGCCGCATCCCGACCGATCTGGGTGGTCACCGCCGCTCCCCAGTCGCCACCTTGGGCGACCCAGCGGTCGTATCCAAGCCGTTCCATCAACACAGCCCATCGACACGCAATCTGTTCAACACCGGTGCCATATGTTGATGGTCGTTCACTGAACCCGTACCCGGGAAGAGATGGACAGACGACGTGGAAGGCATCAGCAGGATCGCCACCGTGAGCTTCCGGGTCGGTGAGCGGCCCGATGATGTCAATGAACTCCGCGAAGGATCCGGGCCACCCGTGGGTCATCAGCAATGGCATCGCATCGGGCTGCGGCGAGCGTGCATGCACGAAGTGAATGTCGAGGTCGTCGATCCGAGTGATGAATTGCGGGTGCGTATTGAGGCGTTCTTGTCGCGATGACCAGTCGTAGTCACCTGCCCAGTACTGCACCAGATCACGCAGGTATGCGAGTGGAACACCTTGTGACCAGTCCTCGACGGTTTCGGCCTCTGGCCAACGGGTATTGGCCAGCCGTGAACGGAGATCGACCAGGGCGTTGTCGGGAATGTCGACCGTGAACGGATCCAATGTGAATGGGCGCATGGGAAATCATCCCACATGTGGGCGATGCTGCCACGAGTACCGTGTCAAGGTGCCATCACCGTTGCCTCACGTCGTCCTACATGGCGCGCACTGCACACTGCGCCCCATAGCCCCAGACGATTGTCACGCGCTCATGGCTGCCGCCAACGGCGACCGCAGCGCCTTTCGATATTCATGGGTCCCTACCCCTGACCCCGACGATGCGGAGCGTTACATCGAGACCGCACGTGCTGAACATGCTGTTGGTGCCGGATTGACATTCGTCACCTGCGATTCAAGCGGTTCGATTGTCGGTTCGACCCGCTTCATGAATGCGGAACGCTGGACCACACCCGACCGTCGAGAGCGTCCCGACGCGGACCCTGACGCCATCGAGATCGGCAGCACATGGCTCACGGCGACAGCGCGACGCACTGGTATCAACACCGAAGCGAAACTCCTGATGCTCGCTCATGCATTCGAGGTGTGGCAGGTGCGACGGGTCACGATTAAGACCGATGCCCGCAATGTGGAGTCGCGACGTGCAATCGAACGAATCGGCGCGCACCTCGACGGGGTTCTCCGGAGCCATATGCGAGCGAGCGACGGAACCGAGCGAGACAGCGCCTGGTATTCGATCACCGCCGCCGAGTGGCCGGATGTCGGCACTCGGCTACGAGCAAGATTGCTCCCCCCACTCCCCCAATGACGCGCATCTGACGAAACGCACCGAACTACGGTGCGTCTAGTGGGATTAAGTCTCGATGAGCGCGGCTGGATGGGAACCGTGGTGCTCGACGGTGGCACCGGTACAGAACTCGAAAAGCGCGGGGTGCACATGGACGGTGCGGCCTGGTCCGGCCCTGCAGCCGCAACCTCTGCCGACACACTTACCAAGATTCACCTCGATTTCTTGCATGCCGGTGCGCGCATCATTACTGCGAACACATTTGCGGCGTCGCCGCTGATGCTCGGCCACTCGTCGGACCTGCACCTCACCGATGAGATCAACCGCGCGGCGGTTCTCGCCGCTCAACGTGCACGTGACATCTTCGGTGATACCGATGTCATCGTCGCTGGATCCATTTCTCACATGCTGCCGGTGACACAGGGAACAGCGACAACATCACGCCACACTGCGGATCAGTTACGAGCCTTGGAGGCATCGGCGCGAGCACAGGCCAGGATCATGTCGGATGCTGGGGTCGATGTCCTGATTCTCGAGATGATGTACGACCCTGAACGAGCACGCGCAGTTCTTGCGGGAGCCTCCGGCCATGTCGATGAACTCTGGTTCATGATCAGTGCCCGCCGTGGGTCTTCAGGACAGGTTCTGTCATTCGAGCAGAACGATGAGCGCCCCCTCTCCGACATCCTCGCGGTGGTCGAGGGGCATCGTGACGACATCGCTGTCAGTGGTGTCATGCACACCGATGTGGGCATTACCGGCCCAGCAGTAGACATGCTGGCCGAAGTGTTCCGGGGGCCTCTTGCGGCCTACCCTGACAGCGGGTTCTTCGAGATGCCCCACTGGAACTTCACCGATGTCATCGCGCCGGCGACCCTGGCCACATATGCAACCACATGGGCCTCGCAAGGGGTTCGAATTATCGGCGGGTGCTGCGGGTTGGGCCCTGACCACATCGCCGCGGTGACCGCTGCCGTTGGCGCTGGTTAACCGCCAGCGGGAGTTATATGGG
>RFST01000340.1 GCA_009923855.1 Actinomycetota bacterium | reverse complement strand
AACCGGTGCGTATGCCGCCGCACCAGGTCAAGACGTGACGGGTCCAGGCCGAGCTCTTCTCCAGCACGACGACTGGCCGTCATCTCGAACAGGTTCACCGCGTCCGAGGTGACTGTCTTCGAGGTCGGCGGCAACAGGCGCGCCACCGAATGCGTCGCCCGGTGGAAGCGGGCAATCTCCGCACCCAGGTTGTCGACCTGCGCCTCGCTCAAAATGGCCGGCAGGCGGTCGCGTACCTCCACCTCGGTGTAGAACACCACCCACATCTCACCGTCATAGAAGATGAACGGACGATCATCCGCGGTCAACATGCCGGCCATGAATTCCTCATACGGCCCACCCGAGAGCAACCGTGTACACCGGTGCAATCGGTCGTGATCCTCGGCGAACAAGAAGAACGAGCCATAGTTCGACGACTTCGCAATGATCGCCGCGCCATCGTCGAGAACCAGTCGGTACACCCGGTTCGTCGACACCATCGCGCTCAGTTCGATGATGTCGGCAATGCGCCGACCATCGTCGAACTCAGACCAGGCATTACGAATGGCATCGAGATGCCGACGGCTTAGCCCGGCGTCGGCAGCACTGCTCATGACCCACACGATGCCACAGCACTCGGGCTCTCACACATGCATCCCACCCCAGCCAAGCGTCCGTGCAGCGGCTACTACGCAGCCGAGATGCGACAACGCCGCAAGCGGAGACTGTTGCTGACCACGAACACGCTCGAGAAGGCCATCGCCGCGCCAGCCACCATCGGCGACAGACGACCGGTCATTGCGAGCGGTATGGCTCCCACGTTGTAGGCGAACGCCCAGAACAGGTTCACCCTGATCGTCGACAGGGTGCGCCGCGACAGTTCGATGGCGTCAGCCACGGCCAACGGATCGGAGCGTACGAGTGTGAGATCGCTTGCATGTTTGGCGACATCGGTGCCGGTCCCCATCGCGATTCCGAGATCAGCAGCTGCCAGGGCCGCGGCGTCGTTCACCCCGTCACCCACCATGGCAACGCGGTGACCCTCGGCCTGCAGCGCCGTGACCAC
>RFST01000339.1 GCA_009923855.1 Actinomycetota bacterium | reverse complement strand
TACGAATTCACCGGCGCCCTGAAGGCAGGACTCAACGGCCGGGTCGGAGACCTCCCGATCGATAGCTCGTACCAACTCGGGGACTGCGACTACCGGTCACCGTCGAGCATCACGTTCGAGTGTGACCCAACGCCCGACAACAACTACTTGGTGAAGATGACCATCGGATCTGTGCAGGTTGGGGCCACGGTGGTGTCCGTCGATGATGCCAATGGCACCGTCGGACAGGATCCCGGTCACGCGGAATTCACGGAATGGGTGGTGGACCAGAACAACTCAAACATCTGGACCGCAGTCCTGACCCGACCGGAACTGACCTCACGGTCTGGACCCACCTACTTCACGGTGACGGACAGCCGAGGCGTGACCGGAGGCCGAAATCAAGAGTTGTTGACCCTGTGCGGATAATTCGCTGACCGCACAAAGTGAGTAATCGGTGGCCCGGGCGTTCGCGTCCGGGCCACCGTCATTTTTCTTCGAAGTTTTTGTGAGATGTGACGTCGGTCCCGCTCTGGACCGGCATGAAGCGCACCATCACCACCATCGCCACCGGCTCCGCGATCTGCGGTGCCCTGATCCTGAGCGGCGCCACCAGCGCCCAGGCCGCCCGTCCCGACGACCGCGGGCCGCAGGCATCGGTCACCGCCACCGTCGCCCTGCACAACTCCACCGCGGAGATCGGCGCCGACTGCCCCGACAGCACCAACAACTGGTGGCACTTCGTGGTTGCCCCCAACAACGATCGCTACAGCATCGATGAGATGACCCTGAACCTGGGCGCCAGCACCTTCGTGGCAACTGGTGACGACATCGTTGGTAACGGCCGCCAGGTCGACAACGTGTTCGTGAAAGTGCCGGCCTCCAGCTCGCTCGATGCGTTGACCACCGCCGGCTCATCGGCCGAGGTGACCGGGCCCGACTCCCGCGCCCGGTTGATGCTGTCGCACCTGTGCGTCGGCAACGACAACGACGGAGCTGACGAGGAGATCACCGAGGACGAGATCACCGAGGAAGATGTCACCGACGACGAGGAAATCACCGAGGACGAAA
>RFST01000338.1 GCA_009923855.1 Actinomycetota bacterium | reverse complement strand
GGTCGACACCTACAGCGATGTGTGGACCCACCCTGATGTCGACGCGGTCTACATCGCCACCCCCGCCGGCTATCACCACGAACACACCCTGGCCGCACTCGCCGCGGGTCGCCACGTGCTGTGCGAGAAACCCATTGCGTCCAACGCCATTGAGGCGGCCGAGATGGTGGAGGCTGCACGCGATGTCAATCGTGTTCTCATGGAGGCCTTTCACTGGCGACATCATCCACTCGTCGCGCAGATGCGCCGCATCATCGACAGTGGCGAACTCGGTGATGTGCACCATGCCGAGGCGCGTTTCGTGCTGCCCGACGGCCATATCCCACGCACCGATATTCGCTGGGATCATTCGATCGGCGGAGGGTCGCTGATGGACCTCGGCTGTTATCCCGTGCAGTGGGTGCGCTGGCTGTTCGGACCAGAACCCATTGTGACGCGCGCTGCGGCCACCGAGTCGATCCCGGGAATCGATGGGCGTATCACCGCCGATATGGCCTGGCCGGGTGGGCGCACCGCCCACGTGGAATCGTCGATGATCGGCCCCGATGCTGAGGGGGACTCACGACTGGTGGTGCATGGCTCGGCCGGCACGATGACGGTGCGCAATCCGCTTGCACCCCAGTTCGGTGGAGCGCTCAGCGTGTCGACCGCTGATGGTGAGCGCAGCGAAGATGTCGACCCGTCGGCCACATATCTGCATCAGTTGGTGCGTTTCCGTGCCGCCGTTCTCGAAGGGGCCGACCCGATCACGCACGGCGACGACAGCGTCCAGACCATGCAGGTGATCGATGAGATCTACACCCGTGCCGGCCTTGGGCCGCGACCGTCGCGACACTGAGGTCAATGCGCTCGGCCACGCGCAATCATCCAGCTCGACCCGCCCCCACCGTTTGAATCTCCACCACTGGATGCTCGATCACTGCTGAGGTCGACAGCGCATCGAGGGTGCCTGACCCCACACTGGTCACATAGGTGATCTCCCACACCACGGTGACCGTCACCCGGTAAGGCCGAGCCACCGGAGAGGGCTCACGGTAGTAATGGCCGCAGGACCCAGCAGATGGATCCGCGGTTGCGAAG
>RFST01000337.1 GCA_009923855.1 Actinomycetota bacterium | reverse complement strand
CGGTGAACGCGTGGTGTCTCGATGGTGGTCGGACGATCGGTTGGGAGATGGCGGCGGTCGGTGCGCCGGTGTCGGAGTTGGTGGTGCAGGTGGGTGGTGGGGCGTTGGCGTCGTGTGCTGCTCAGGGTCTCGGTGGGTCGGTGTCGTTGTTGGCGGTGCAGGCCGAGGGCTGCGCTCCGCTTGAGCGGGCGGTGACCGCGGTTGGCGACGACGCGGATCCGGCGTCGCGCTGGGCGGAGGTGATGACGCCGTGGGAGGAGCCTCATTCCTTGGCCGACGGCATTCTCGATGATGAGACCTATGACTGGTTGGCGGTGTTGGAAGCGATGCGGGTGAGTGGTGGTCGTCCGGTGGTGGTGGAGGCCTCGGTGGTGGAGGCGGTTGAGGTGGCCCGGTCGGCCGGTTTGCGGGTGTCGCCGACGGGGGCCGCGGGTGTCGCGGCGCTCGTGGAGGGTGCGCAGTCGGGTTCGGTGGCGGTGATCGCTTCGGGTGTCGACCGTTCGGGAGCGTGAGGCCGCCGGCGGAGGTGGCCGGTAGCCTGCGCCCCATGGCCGATGTGACGCAGTTCCCGCAGGCGCTCGAGGGTGGTTTTGATCCGCGGAGCGATGTCTTCAACCGGCTGTTGAAGAACCGGGTGGTGTTGCTCGGGTCCGATGTGAACGACGACATCGCAAACCAGATCTGCGCCCAGCTCCTCTATCTCGAGGGCGAGGATCCGGATTCTGACATCTGGCTGTACATCAACTCGCCGGGCGGGTCGGTGACGGCCGGTATGGCGATCTACGACACGATGCAGTTCGTCAGTTGCGATGTGGCGACGGTGTGTCTCGGTCTTGCCGCGTCGATGGGTCAGTTTTTGTTGACCGCGGGTGCCGCGGGCAAGCGGTACACGCTGCCGAACGCGAGGGTGATGATGCATCAGCCGCTCGCCGGTTTGCGGGGCCAAGCGGCCGATATCGCGATCCAGGCCGAGCAGTTGGCCTACACGAAGCGTCGGATGGCCGAGTTGATCTCTCAGCACTCGGGTCAGGAGTTCTCGCAGATTCAGGCGGACTCCGAGCGCGACCGGTGGTTCACCGC
>RFST01000336.1 GCA_009923855.1 Actinomycetota bacterium | reverse complement strand
CATCGGGGTCGGTGATCGCCTGGTGGCGTCTCGCGGCGTCGACGGTGATCTGGTGGTCGGTGCTGGCGGTGCTGCGGTTGCGGGGCCGTCCGTTGCCGTCGCGGGCGACCTGGGTGGCGGTGGCTCCGGCGGCCCTGAGTTTCGGTCTGAACATCTCGTTGATGTTCGTGTCGGTGACGCGGACGAGCGTGGCCCACAGCCAGTTCATTGTCGCCTTGGCCCCCCTGGTTCTTGCACCCCTCGGTCTGGTCATGTTTCAAGAGCGCCCGGCACCCGGGTCACTTCGTTGGGGTGCGCTCAGTTTCGGGGGTTTGGTGGTCGTGTTGGCCTTCGGTTCCGACGACGGAGTGGCGACGGTTGCCGGCGATCTGCTCGCGGTCGGCGGGATGCTCGGCTTCGTCGGATACCTCGCGTTCACTAAGCGGGCACGGGCGCGTGGTGTCGGCACGCTCGACTTCGTCGCGATCCTTATGCCGGTTGCGGTGGTGACGGCTACCCCGGTGGCCGTGCTGACGAGTGATTCGCTCTGGCCTGCATCGGGCGAGACGTGGATGGCGATCGGGATCCTCGCGGTGCTGACCGGCATGATCGGTCATGTCCTCTTGGTGTACGCGCAGCGCTCGGTGCCGATCGTGACGGTCGGGGTGATCCAGGTGTCGCAGCCCGCCCAGGCGACCTTCTGGGCCTGGGTGTTTCTCGGCGAGTCGATCGCGTTCGCTCAGGTTCCGGGAATGGCACTCGTCATGGCGGGCCTCGCTCTCGTGGTGTCGTCGGGGCAGCGCGCGGCGGCGCGTTCCGTCATGCCGACGCCGGGCTGATTCACCCGGGGTTCACCCACGTCAGGTAGGAAGGGTGGGTGCGCATCTTGGTGACGAACGACGACGGCATCTCCTCGGTGGGTCTCCACCGGCTTGCTCGGGCGATGACCGCTCACGGGGACGTCGTCGTCGTGGCCCCCGACCGCGAGTTCTCGGGTGCGGGGGCAGCGGTCGGCGCGATCCACCTGATGCAGCCTGAGGTCCATCAGGCAACGATCGATGGGATCGGCGAGTCGTGGGCGGTGTCGGGTCCTCCGGCCCT
>RFST01000335.1 GCA_009923855.1 Actinomycetota bacterium | reverse complement strand
GCGGCTGGAGTCGCCCTTGCCACTGCATGGCCCGCGCTGCAACGGGCACGTACGACATGGCGAGTGGCAACAGGGTGGACTGGCCTCGTCGCGCTCGGCATCGGGGTGCCTCTCGCTGGCGCCACGACGGCATTCCCCGGATGGATCGCAGCCATCCCGGTGCTCGGGACGGTGGCGGTGCTCGTCGCCGACGATGACCCCAACGGACCGGTGCGGATTCTCGGGCGCCGACCGCTGCAGTGGCTGGGCGCACACTCCTACGGCCTGTACCTGTGGCATTGGCCAGCGTTGATCCTCGGCGGCCGCGTCCTGAACGACAGTGTTGGAGCCGACATCGCACTGATCGCACTTGCTGTTGGCCTGAGCGCGATCAGCCTCCGATGGATGGAAAACCCGGTGCGTTACGCCTCGACCCTGGTGAGCAGCAGCCGCCGATCACTGGCGTTGGGGGCGGCCACCGTGACCGCGGCTGTGGCTGTGAGCGCTGTGGCGGTCATCGCACCGGTCGGGGTCTCCACCGGTGTTGTTGCCGCCAGCCCGGATGTACCAACCGCGACGCCGGTGACCATCACCACGACAACGACCGCACCTGTGGCACCCACCACAGCGGTACCCGCCGGCGGTGATGCATCGACGACGACAACCACACCGGCCAGCACCACGCCGCCAACAACAACCATCGTGGCGGTCGGCAACCGTGACGACATCGCCGGCACAGCCATCCGCGCCGCCGCATCCCAAGAGATCGTCCCCGACAACCTTCGGCCCTCGCTGGCCAACGCCCCAGCGGACACCCCTGAGGTGTACCGCAACGGATGCCACGGCTATCTGAGTACTCGGGTCGATGCGGCGTGTGTCTTCGGCGACCCAGCAGCCACCGTCGCCATTGGTCTCTGGGGAGATTCCCATGCTGCCCAATGGTTTGGGCCGGTGATCGACTCGGCAACACGCAACGGCTGGAAACTCGTCTCCCATACATCAGGGGGCTGCCCGGTCATCGATCGACTCACCTGGAACCGAGGCGCCGACAGTGATTTCACGCACTGCACGAGTTGGCGGGCGGCCGCGGTGGACGCCTTCATCGACG
>RFST01000334.1 GCA_009923855.1 Actinomycetota bacterium | reverse complement strand
GCTCAAGACTTTCGCCAACACACAGGATCGGTGTCATCTTGTGCCGCAGCACAGCCGACACTTTGGCATTCACCATCTCATCGGTTTCGCCGAAGATCGACCGGCGCTCACTATGGCCACAGATCACCATCTTCACGTCCAACTTCGCGAGGAAAACCGGCGACACCTCACCGGTGAATGCCCCGGCATCTTCGGCGTGGCAGTGCTGCGCACCCAGCAGAAACGGCATCCGGTCAGCTTCGATTGAGGTCTGCACCGTGCGGATATCGGTGAAGGGCGGATGGATGCTCACATCCACCTTCTCCATCACATCGGGTGGCAGCAGCCAGTTCAGTTTCTGAATCGTGCGCAACGACTCAAAGTGGTCGTGATGCATCTTCCAGTTGCCACTGATCAACGGTGTGCGCTCAGGCATGTGGTGCCTCCCTCAATGCGGCCAATCCCGGCAGGTCGCCGAGCTCCAACAGTTCAAGACTCGCCCCGCCACCGGTCGACACATGGTCGACCTCATCGTCGAGCCGAAATGCGGCGAGGGCGGCAGCGGAGTCGCCGCCACCAACGACGGTGAATGCCTTTGTATCAGCCATTGCCTGGGCAACGGTGCGAGTTCCTGCAGCGAAGCGCTCGTCCTCGAACATCCCCATCGGGCCGTTCCAGAAGACCATGCGTGCGTCCATGATTACATCGCCGAACTCGGCGGCTGAACCAGGTCCAATGTCGAATCCCTTCGCGCCCTCGGGCAACCGTACGCCAAAGGTTGCGTACGTCCCGTCGGCGTCGACACCTGTCGTGTCGCTCGGGAGCAGAATTGTGTCGGGGTGCTCGTCGAGGAGTCGGCGGCAGGTGTCGACAAGGTCAGGCTCGAACAGCGAGTCGCCAATCGGGTAACCGCGGGCCGCGAAGAAGGTGAAACACATCGCTCCGCCGATGACCAACCGGTCAACGATGCCGAGCAGTGCCTCGACGACCCCCAACTTGTCGGACACCTTCGCGCCGCCCAGCACCGCCACGAAAGGATGCTTGGGTCGGCGTCGCATGCCGAGAAGGACATCGACCTCACGTTCGAGCAGTCGCCCCATCGCCGAGGGCACACGTGCCGGTGGGCCGAC
>RFST01000333.1 GCA_009923855.1 Actinomycetota bacterium | reverse complement strand
TGCGACACGGCATGTCGGCGAGTGGTGGAAGCCCAAGGTCGGCGACGCGATTCTGGAGTCGCTCTTGCTCGACTTCCTCCATCGATTGAGTCAGGCGCTTGCGGAGTCCCACGGGGTCACCATAGACCCGGTGACCGTAGGCTCGGCTTCATGAAGACGCGCACGCTCCTCCTCTTGTCGGTGGCGTGTGGGCTCGTGATCCTCGTTGCCGGTGGGCTGAAGTTGTTGCAGGTCGCGACCGACCGCACGGAGGTGCAGGTTCTGTCGATCGGCCAGACGTCGCGTATCGGCGACATGACGGTGCGCGTCGACGCGCTCGACGTCGGATCGGAGGGGACCGAGGCGCGGATCGCCATGTCGGGAGTCCCCGGTGCGATCGCCGTCACCGGGTGGCGATTGCTGGGCGACGGCGAAGTGGTCGAGCCGTTCACCACCGTGGGTGACGGTCTGTGCGATGCGCGGACCGAAGTGCCCGAAGCAGGAGAGGTCGTGTGCACGGTGCGATTCACCTCGGTGGAGACGATTCAGGCGGTGGCCTACACCCGTGCCGGTGAACAACGCCAGTGGGCGCCCTGACGAGAGAGTGACCACCGGGTGGATGGCCTGTGATCAGGTCGTCGCTCGACGCCTGATGGGGCATGACAGCGGTCATTCACCCACGGAATCGGGGTGGCCAACCGCTACGGTTGATGCCTGCACAGCGCTTCGGCGCACGGAACTCGGAGGTGGTCTGTACGGCCGAGCAATTCGATCTCGTGATCATCGGCGGAGGCCCCGGTGGCTATGGTGCGGCCCTCTACGGTGCCTCGGCCGGGATGAATGTCGCCCTCGTCGAGCGCGACGCTCTTGGCGGCACATGTCTGAATCGCGGCTGCATCCCAGCCAAGGCGTTCCTCGAGACGGCAGCCGTCAATCGGCACGTCGCGCACGCAGCTGATTTCGGCATCAACACTTCGTCGCCCTCGGTCGACTTCGCCGTGACCCAGGCTCGCAAGCGCAAGATCGTCGATGGTCTGGTGAAGGGCATCGAGACGCATTATGTCGGCGCGGCCGAAAAGAATGGAGCAGGATGACATGGGTTCGCTGACTGGAAAGACGGCCTTTGTGTC
>RFST01000332.1 GCA_009923855.1 Actinomycetota bacterium | reverse complement strand
GATCGTGTTCGCCGAATCGGCCGGCGAGAAGCCGTAGCGCTCGCAGAACGCGGCGGTGTCGGCGAGATCTGGATCGCACGCCACCTCTCGCCAGCCACCACCGGTGGCGTCAACCGCGGCGCGCACCCGTTCCTCGAGATCGCTCACCACTCCACCCTGCCACAGGGCGAACCGAGGGCCGCCGATTACGGTGGCGCCATGGCGAACGGCCCGATCCACGACGTCATCGAGCGCTGGCATCGCCACCTCCGACGCGAACTCCCCGGCGGCCTCGATGCTCTCCTCCACGATGACGTGGTGTTCATCTCACCGGTCGTCTTCACCCCACAGCAGGGCAAGGAGATCACCAAGCTCTACCTCGACGCCGCATCGGTGGCCCTGCCCGGCGAAGCATCCGATGTCGGAGAAGCGATCGCCGGCGGCGGTGACGGCTCGTTCCACTACGTCAAGGAGATCCTCGACGGTCACCACGCCGTGCTCGAGTTCGAGACCACCGTGGATGGCAAACACGTCAACGGTGTCGACATCATCACCTGCGACGACCAGGGCATGATCACCGAGTTCAAAGTCATGGTGCGGCCCCTTCAAGCCGTGAACGCCGTGCACCGCCAGATGGGCGAGATGCTCGAGAAGTTGAAGGGCTGAGCCGTGACCCGACCCCACACCGGCCGTTGGCTCGAGGAACTCACGCCCGGCACCGTGATTCAGCACGCCATCCGCCGCACCATCACCGAGTCGGACAACGTCATGTTCACCTCGATGACCATGAACCCGGCCTGGCTGCACCTCGACTTCGACTACGCCGCCAACGAAACCGAGTTCGGCCGACCGCTTGTCAATTCGATGCTGACGATCGCCATGGTGATCGGGATCAGCGTTCACGAGACCACCCTCGGCACCACCGTCGCCAACCTTGGCTTCTCCGAGGTCACCTTCCCCGCTCCGCTCTTCCACGGCGACACGATCCACGTGGAGACCGAGGTCAGAGCGGCCCGCGAATCGAAGTCACGACCCAACCAGGGTGTCGTCACCTTCGAGCACCGCGCCTTCAACCAGCACGACACGCTCGTGTGCCGAGCGGTGCGCGACGCGCTGATGTTGAAACGCCCC
>RFST01000331.1 GCA_009923855.1 Actinomycetota bacterium | reverse complement strand
TCGGTGTCGAACCACTCACGCTGTGCTGTCATCGTCGGTCACCTCCTTCGACTTGGTTCGTATCGATTCTGGTCGTTGTCGCCGGCTCCACTCGTGATGAATGCCGTGCACGTGGGGTATCGACGCTGGCACGGTGGCCGTCGTCGATCAGTCGCGAGTGCGCACCATCGCGGGACGCAGAGTGCGACCCTTCCAGAGATAGCCGCTGCGCAGAACCTCGGCCACAACCACCTCTCCGCCGTCGCCAGGTTCGTGGGCCACAGCTTCAGCGGTGGTCGGGTCGAAGGTGGACCCAGCGATGTCGAGGGATTCGAGACCGAGTTTCTTCAACTCGACGAGCAGCGCGTTCAGCAGCGGACCGACCTCGTCGGGGCTGCCCACATAGGCCGCCTCGGCTGCGTCGATGATCGGCAAGAACGCCTCGGCCATGCGGCCGGTGGCCCGATCGATTTCCTCGGCGGTCTGCTGAGCAGCCCGCTTGCGGAAGTTCTCGAAATCGGCCTGGACCCGCATCGCCATGTCTTTGAAACGCTCGACCTCGGCAACGAGTTCCTCGACGTCGTGCTCGACAGCGGATGCGCCATCGGCAGTGCCGATGGTGTCGTCGCCGTCGATGTCCACATCGGACACATCGACGGCATCGCCGGGCCCGAGGTCACCCATGTCCGCCGCGGTGGCCGCGGCAGGACGGGTGGTCTCGGTAGTGAAGTCCTCGGTTTCAGACTCCCGCTCGACGTCGGGGTTCATCACATCGTCGTCGTGTGCGTCGGCCATGGGCTCAGTCCTCGTCGACGATCTCAGCATCGACGATGTCGCCATCGTCGGCACCAGCGGCGCCGGACGCCGATGTGCCTGCGGCGTCACCATCGCGTGCAGCGGCTTCGTAGAGCTTCTGGCTGAAGGCCTGGGAAGCACTCATCAGCGCTTCTGTCGCCGCCTTGATCGCCTCGATGTCGTCGCCGGCAACCGCGGACTTCAGGGTGGCCAGCGGCTCCTCGACCGCTGCACGTTCCTCGGCAGACACGCTCTCGCCCTGCTCACGCAGCACCTTCTCGGTTTGGTACACGAGCGAGTCGGCATTGTTGCGGATCTCGGCTTCCTCGCGGCGCTT
>RFST01000034.1 GCA_009923855.1 Actinomycetota bacterium | reverse complement strand
TGTGGACAAACCGGCCGGTATCACCAGCCACGATGTGGTCGCGATGCTGCGTCGACGTCTCGGTGAACGACGTATCGGTCATGCCGGCACCCTCGACCCCGGGGCGACAGGAGTGCTGGTCGTCGGCGTCGGTCATGCCACCCGATTACTCGCGTTCACTGGTGACACGAAGACGTATACGGCGCAAGTCGTGTTCGGCGCCGAAACCGACACGTTAGATGCCGATGGCGAGATCAATGTTCGACATGACATGGAGGCGGTCGATATCGACGAAGTCCGCCGGTGTATCGCGGAGCACCTCATCGGTTCGGTGATGCAGGTTCCGCCGATGGTGTCGGCGCGACGCGTCAACGGTCGTCGACTACATGAGATCGCTCGGGAAGGTGGGGTGGTCGAGCGCGAGGCTCGCGCAGTCACCGTGTCGCGCTTCGATGTTGTTCCAACACACGATCCACTCGTGATCGACATCTCGGTTGACTGCTCCACCGGCACCTATGTGCGCACGCTCGCCGCCGACCTCGGCGTGCTGATGGGGGGTGGCGCGTATTTGCGGGCCCTACGTCGTACGGCGGTCGGTACCTTCGACGAGCAGCGTGCCGCTCCCCCCGACGAATGTTCGCTGCTCGATATCGGCACCGCAGTTGAGGCACTGAAGCGTTGGGATGTCGACGCCTCCGTGGCATCGCAGGTGCGTCACGGTGCGGTTCTGGCAGCCCCTGCAGAGGTTGGCCCGTGGGCGGTGTTCCATGGCGGCACACTGCTCGCGGTGTACGACGCGCACGGCGAGGGGCGGGCGAAACCCAGCGTCGTTC
Source organism: Actinomycetota bacterium (assembly GCA_009923855.1). Lineage (GTDB taxonomy): Bacteria > Actinomycetota > Acidimicrobiia > Acidimicrobiales > Ilumatobacteraceae > Casp-actino5. The sequence continues at coordinate 12,578 of RFST01000034.1, read as the reverse complement.
TTCCCGTTGAGCAGGAACGGTAGGTTCAGTCGCCGTGCTCGTACTCGACAGCGTCGACTCCTGTCCGTGGCCCGATGACCGTGCGGTCGTCACCATCGGGGTATATGACGGTGTGCACCGTGGTCATCAAGAGGTCATTCGACGTGTTGTGGATACGGCTCGTCAGCGAGGGGTGCGCAGCGCCGTGGTGACCTTCGACCGGCATCCGGCCACCGTGGTGCGACCCGAATCTGCCCCGGCGGTCATCACCGGTCGTCGACATCGGCTTGAACTTCTGGAGGCGACCGGGGTCGATGCAACGCTGGTGCTGCCATTCGATGCGGCAGCGTCCACCGAGGACGCCCGGTCCTTTGCGCGGCGGGTGTTTGTGGATGGCTTGCAGGCGATCTGCGTGATCGTTGGGTCTGATTTCCACTTTGGCCGAGGGAGGGAAGGCGATGTGACCCTGTTGTCCGAGGTGGGCCAGGAGTCGGGATTCGAAGTGGAACCGGTCGACCTAGTGCCGCGTCATGCCGGGGGAGCGGTGATTTCCTCCACTGCCATTCGAGCGGCACTGGCTGACGGCGATATCGCACGTGCCGCCGAGATGCTGGGGCGCCCCGCCGAGTTGCGTGGACGAGTGATCGACGGTGACCGCCGCGGCCGCACAATCGGTGTGCCGACCGCGAATGTCGATACCGGACCCGGCATGGCTATGCCGTCCGATGGGGTGTACGCGGCTGAGTTTGTTCGTGCGGATGGCTCCGTGTATCCAGCAGTGGTCAATATCGGTCGTCGACCAACGTTTTATGCAGCGGCCGAGCGGTCGTTGGTCGAGGCTCACCTACTCGGCTTCGACGGTGACCTGTATGGAGAAGAGGTCGCTGTGCGGTTCGTGGAGCGGCTCCGCGACGAACAACGCTTCGATGGGCTCGACTCCCTGGTGGCGCAACTGCGGCGCGATATCTCGCGGGCTGCCGAGGTGCTCGGGGTTGTGGGCTTCGACGCCGAGTCGTAGCCTTCCGCTGTCCGTTGGGGTTCCGACTCTGCCGGATGCGGGACACCCCGCGACCACCGACAGGTAGGCATTGAGGAGAGACACATGGCCATCGAGCCCAAGGCAGACGTCATCGAACGTCACCGTCTGAGTGACAGCGACACCGGATCACCCGAGGTACAGATCGCGTTGCTCACATCGCGCATTCAGCATCTCACCGATCACCTAAAGACGCATCCCAAGGATCACCACAGCCGTCGTGGTCTGCTCATGCTGGTCGGCCGTCGTCGTCGCATGCTCGACTATGTACGGTCCCTCGACGTCGATCGCTACCGCAAGATCGTCGCCGACCAGGGCCTGCGCCGCTGACGCAGTCCGCGCATATGCGCAAGATGCGCGCTAGGGTTCGCCGTGGAGCGATGGTCACGTACTGTTCGTGACACCTCCGGCGCCGCGTCCCCCGACGCGACGCGATAACCGAGTGACCGAGGGTCGGTTACCGGTTGCCGATTCCGCAGCGCATGAGTGCGGGGACGCCAACTGGGAACCGCCGAGCGGTTGCTCCTCACAGACGGGTCATGTTCGACCCGGAAAGGAGCCCATCGTGGCTGATCCCATTCGCGTGTCCGCGCCCGTGTCGGGTACCGACCGCACTATCACGCTCGAAACCGGGCAGTTTGCCCCGCAGAGCCAAGGCGCCGTCGTCGCCGTCATCGGCGGCACCCGTGTGCTGACCACGGCAAACGCAGCCAGCGGTGTCCGTCCCGGCATCGATTTCTTCCCGCTGACCGTCGATGTCGAAGAGCGGGCGTACGCCGCCGGAAAGATTCCCGGTTCGTTCTTCCGTCGCGAAGGCCGCCCCACCGAAGAAGCCATCCTCACCTGTCGACTCACCGACCGTCCGCTGCGTCCGTCATTTGCGGAAGGCTTCCGCAACGAGACACAGATCGTGACCACAGTGCTCGGCGCTGATCAGGAGAATCCGCACGATGTGCTGTCGATCAACGCTGCGTCGGCGGCATTGATGATTTCGGGTATCCCGTTTGAGGGGCCGATCGGCGCGGTGCGTATCGCGTACTCCGTCGAGGGCACCTGGATCCCTCACCCCACGTATGCCGAGGGTGATGCGGGTACGTTCGAACTGGTCGTGGCCGGTCGTGAACTCGATGACGGTGATGTGGCCGTGATGATGGTTGAGGCGGGTGGCACCGAGCGCAGCTTTGAGTATTACGCAGATGGTGCCCCAAAGGTCGACGAAGGCGTGCTTGCCGGCGGGCTTGAGGCGGCGAAGGTCTGGATCAAGGAGTCGATTGCGCTGCAGCGCCAATTGGTGGCCAGTGTGATTGCGACGAACGGGCCGATTGAGCCGATGGCCTTCACACCGATTCTCGATTACACCCCCGAGGTGTACGCCGCGGTGGAGGGTGTGGTCGCCGATCAGGTGCGCGTTGCTGCCGGTCTCGCTCTGAAGTCAGAGCGCAACGCCGCTCTCGATGCTGCAGCTGATGCGGCCGTGGCTGCCCTGTGTGGCGACGGCGCCGAGTTCGCCGGCCAGGACAAGGCGGTGCGGGAGGCAGTGCGGTCGCTCACCAAGGCGGCGGTGCGTCGCCGCATCGTCGATGAGGGTGTGCGAATCGACGGCCGCGGTGTGGCCGATCTGCGCCCGATCTCGGCACAGGTCGGTGTCTTGCCGACCGCCCACGGCTCGGGCCTGTTCCAGCGTGGCGAGACCCAGGTGATGAACGTCTGCACCCTGGCCATGCCGCGTATGAATCAGATGATCGACTCGCTCAGCCCCTACAACGAGAAGCGTTATCTGCACCACTACAACATGCCGCCGTGGGCAAACGGTGAAACCGGTCGCGTTGGTTCGCCGAAGCGTCGCGAGATCGGTCACGGTGCACTCGCTGCCCGCGCTGTTCTGCCCGTGGTGCCCAGCCAGGAGGACTTCTCCTACACGCTGCGCCTCGTCTCCGAGGTCATGTCGTCGAACGGTTCGACCTCGATGGGTTCGGTGTGTGCATCGAGCCTGTCGCTGATGGATGCCGGTGTGCCCACGAAGGGTGCGGTGTCGGGCATCGCGATGGGCCTGGTCAAAGACGGTGACCGGTACGTGACCTTGACCGACATCTTGGGTGCCGAAGATGCCTTCGGCGATATGGACTTCAAGGTGGCCGGTACCGAAGATGCCATCACCGCATTGCAGCTCGACACGAAGATTGATGGCATTCCCGCTCAGGTGTTGGCCGATGCTCTGCAGCAGGCGCGCGACGCGCGGATGCAGATCCTCGAGGTTATGAACGCCGCGATCTCGTCGGCTCGTAGCGAGGTTGCCGAGACGGCACCGAAGATCGTCACCATCACCATTCCGATCGACAAGGTCGGCGAGGTCATCGGTCCCAAGGGCAAGATCATCAACACGATCCAGGCCGAGACGGGCGCAGACATCGGTGTCGATGATGACGGGGCCGTTGGCATCGTGACCATTGGCGCCGTCGAGTCGTGGCGCATGGAAGAGGCTCGCGCTGCCATCTTGGCGATTGTTGATCCGCCCAAGGCAGAGATCGGCAAGACCTACATGGGTCGCGTGGTGAACATCACCAAGTTTGGTGCCTTCGTGAACATTCTCCCGGGTCGTGACGGCCTCGTGCACATCTCGAAGCTGGGTCGCGGCAAGCGCATCAATGCGGTTGAAGATGTCCTCAGCCTCGGCGACGAGATCGAGGTTGTCGTCGAAGAAATCGACGACAAGGGCAAGGTCAGCCTGACCCCGACCGGCGATCTCGCCGGCGGAGATGGTGGAGGCGAATCATCGGCCCCCGCGCCGGCACCCGCTCCCGCAGGCGGATCAGACGAGGTTGAGTCGATGAGCTTCGACGACGAGTTCGATGCCGAACTCGCTGGTGAACTTGGCGATCTCGGCCCCGACTCGGGCCGTTCGCAGGGTCCGCGTGGTGGCGGCGGTGGCCGGCGCCGTCACCGCTGATCCGGACGCTGAACTCTCTGGAGGTCGCGGTCATATCGTCTGGTAATCGACGACATGACCGCGACTTTCGCGTTTCGTGACTGCATGAGCCGAGGGTGCCACGCCGGCGCCCCGCACCCATGCCCGCTAGCCTGCGAACGATGAACACCACCGGATCTACGGCATCGATACGCGTCGGCGTTGTCGGTGCTGCCGGACGGATGGGCTCGGCTGCATGCGCGGCGATCGCGGCTGCTGACGACCTAGAACTTGTGGCCGCAGTGGTGCGCGCCGAGCCAACCGATTCGATCGCCGGCGTTGCGCCGACCTCTGAATTTCGGTCGCTTGTCGATGCTGGCTGCGATGTTGTGGTCGATCTGAGCACGGTGAATACCTCGCGAACCTTGATTCCGTTCTGCGCGCTCCATGGGGTGCATCTCGTTGTAGGCACCACCGGTTTCGAACCGGGTGAAATCGACGAGATGTCGTCGCTGTTCGCCGATGCGGCGGCGCACTGTGTGTTCGCACCGAACTTCGCCATATCGGCGGTGCTCATGATGCGCTTCGCCGAGTTGGCAGCGCCCTATTTCGACACCGCCGAGATCATCGAGATTCACCACGACGCCAAGGCCGATGCTCCCTCGGGCACTGCGGTGGCAACGGCGGACATGATGCGACCGGGGTCGGCGGGCTGGGCGCAGGATCCCACGCGGCACACCACAGTTGAGGGCGCTCGCGGCGGCCGCGGCCCCAACGGCGTGCACATCCACTCAGTGCGGATGCGTGGTGCCGTCGCCCATCAAGAAGTGATCTTGGGAACGACCGGGCAGACGCTGACCATCCGCCAAGACTCCTACGACAGATCGAGTTTCATGCCCGGCGTGTTGTTGGCCTGCCGCCGCATCGCCGATCACCCAGGGGTGACGGTCGGACTTCATCGCCTACTTTGACCACGGGTGATGAACCCATTAGGGATGTTTCAGCCGAGGGTGCACGACATATCAACGCCGCAGCACAGCGGAGATTTGATCTTTCCGTGGTCGTTTGGACATTTCGAAATCTGAACTGTCGATCCGTCGTCTTTTGTCAGGACATCATTGACCAGCGGAGCGTCACAGCGACCACAGGTCGCGTTGACAGTCATTCCACATGAGGCGCATTCGTACGTGTGCATTGTTGCCCTTTCCACTTGGTGCACTGAGACTAACACCGGTGGGAATCATCGGCCGCCGCGGCGAATGTTGCGTGCATTGAGAAGAAATACGCCCACGACCGATGCGCCAACCAGCCACCACGAGTAACGCTGCACCCAGTTGAGCACCTGGTCCAATTCATCGGCGAACACGTTGGACAGCCACTGGATGAGAGCGAGCCGGGCCACGATGCCGAACGCGAGGAGCGGGACGAGCCGAGCCGGGTGCATACGTTGCACCCCGGTCAGCGCAGCCACCAGGTTCGATCCAGCAAAGAACGGCACGACGATCCAGTCGGCCTTGTCGAAGCCCCGCCGGAAGCCGTCGAGCCCGGCAGGGTCCACCCCGAGATAACGCGTGAACCAGTTCAGCGCCGTGGCGTGGTATGCGCGGCCGATCAGGTGACAGACAGCGAACGCCAGGCCAAGTCGTAATGGGGCGATCACCCAGTAGGCAACCGGATCGAGGTCGGCACCGAGGGCAAGTGCCAGCCAGCGATTCCGTGACGACAGCACCAGTAGTGCTGCCGGCGAACTGTCGATAATTCGTGCCCAGAAGATGCCGGCCACATTCGTTGCAGCGACCAACACCGCAAAGGCTCCGAGCGACCACGGCGCCCACCCAGGTCGCGGAACCGAAGCCGATGGGGACGCCATGGGTGGCGACGCTAGCCCCGTTCTGGTGGCCGTCCATCGGCCGGATGGCAACCGGAGGAAACCGTCTCGCTAGCGTTTTGGTCATGCAGGGACTGATGCAGAACGTGCCGATGAATGTCGCCCATCTGTTCGACCGAGCGGAGCGCTACTTCGGGCACAAGGAGATCGTGACCGCCAGCGCCGGTGGACGTCAGCGCAGTTCCTACAGCGACTGGGCTGATCGCACCCGGCGGTTGGGGGGCGTGCTCGACACGTTGGAGATTTCGCCGGCCGGTCGGGTGGCGACCTTTGCGTGGAACTCGGCTCGTCACCTCGAGCTGTATTTCGCAGCGCCATGCTCGGGGCGAGTGCTGCACACGCTGAACATTCGGTTGTTTCCCGAACAGCTCACCTACATCGTCAATCACGCTGACGACGAAGTGATCTTTGTCGATCGTTCCCTTCTCGGTCTGCTCGCTCCGTTGTTGCCCACGTTTGAACGGGTGCGTTACCTCGTGCTGATGGACGACGGTGCAGGTGACATTCCCGATGATCTCGCCGGTCATGAACTCCTGAACTACGAGGACCTTCTGGCAGATGCTCAGCCTCGCGAATGGCACGAGGTCGACGAGCACCGTGCCGCCTCGATGTGCTACACGAGCGGCACTACCGGTAACCCGAAAGGTGTTGTCTATTCCCACCGTTCGACGTTCCTTCACACGATGGGGGCGATGACGGTGGATTCACTTGGGGCTCGTGAATCAGATGTGATCTGCCCGGTCGTTCCGATGTTCCACGCGAACGCGTGGGGATTGGCGCATGCGGGTGTTGCCGCTGGGTCGACGTTGGTGATGCCCGGCGCTGATCTATCGGGTGCGGCGATTGCCGATTTGGTGGTGAGTGAACGCGTGACCGTTGCTGCTGGCGTGCCGACGATCTGGATGCAGGTTCTGCCTGAGCTGCGGGGTCGCGACACCTCAGCGCTGCGGGCGATCCCCTGCGGGGGATCGGCGGTGCCCAAGGCGCTGTCAGAGGCGTACCGTGAGCAACTGGGTCTGCCGATTCTGCAGGCATGGGGAATGACGGAGACGTCGCCGATCTGCGCCGTCGCCAATGTTGATTCCGATGAACGCGACGCCTCGGCAGATGTGCAAGCCGATATTCGCACGATGGTGGGCCGGATCACGTTCGGCGTGGAGATGCGGGTGGTCGACCCTGACACGCAAGCGCCGGTGGCGTGGGATGGTGAGTCCAGTGGTGAACTGCAGTGCCGGGGAAACTGGATCGCGGCCACCTACTACAACGATGAGCGTGCGGGGGAGAGTTTCACTGCCGATGGCTGGCTACGCACGGGCGATGTGGCCACCGTCGACCCGCGGGGCCGGATCCGGTTGGTGGATCGCACAAAGGACCTGATCAAGTCCGGTGGTGAGTGGATCTCGTCGGTTGAGCTGGAGAACGAATTGATGTCGCATCCCGACATCGCCGAGGCGGCGGTCGTCGGTGTGGCTCATCCGCGCTGGGGCGAGCGCCCGCTCGCCTGTGTGGTCCCTGTTGCCGGTGCGATGTTGACGGTTGACGATGTGCTGGATCACCTACGTGACAAGGTGGCGAAATGGCAGTTGCCCGAGGCGGTCGAGTTCATTGCCGAGGTTCCTAAGACGAGCGTCGGGAAGTTCTCCAAGAAGGATTTGCGTGAACAATTCTCTGGGTATTTCCTCGATGTCTGAGCGCACGACACACGACCGTTCGTTCGGTCGTCGTGTGCTGATTGCCGGTGTCGCTATCGCGGTCTCCGTGGTCGGGGTGGGGTGTAGCGACGACGGCAATGACGGATGGGTTGCCGCGGGAGAACGCGTGCAGATCGAGGCGGGCAGTGCTGATGTTGCCGCGGTGGGGGGTAGCAGCGGCGCATCTGCACACGACGAGTCAACGGGTGCAGCCGACGCGAGAGTCGATACTGATTCCGATGTCGATGCGCCAGTTGATGACGACGCGGCTCCGATCACGGTGGAGCCAACCGGTGTCGAGGTGCGGGTGATCGCGATCGACAATCTGTTCCGGCCGGAGGTGATCGAGGTCAATGTCGGTGATGACGTCGTGTGGGAGAACCGCGGAATGAATGAGCACGACATCGTGTCGGTGGTCGGGCCAGCGGCGGTGGCGGGGGCCTCGGGCGGCCTGCAGTGGTCGCGTACGACAGCCGACGGGGTCGAATGGGGCGTGAGCGCCGACGGCTTCCAGCCCGGGGCAACCTTCCGCGTTCGGTTCGCGGAACCGGGGGAGTACCGGTACTACTGTTCTGTGCACGGCAATGAACGGGTCGGGATGCCCGGCATCGTGCGTGTCAGCGCCGCCGGCTGACGCCGGCGGTTTCACTTAGGGGGGGAAATGAAACGTATTGCAGCGGTGACCTGTGTCGCCATGGTGATGGCAGCCTGTGGTTCCGATGGTGGTGACGACGCAGCATCAGAGGCGACGACTGCGGCGCCTGTGCCGCAGAGCACTGCAGCGCTGGAACCGGCTGAGGAACCGGCCACGACCGACGCGCCAGCGACGACGGCGGCGGAGACCACCACGACTGCAGCTCCGGATCCCGCGGCCGACGGCGTGTTGTCCGTCCCGGCGGAATTCGACACCATTCAGGCGGCGGTCGACGCCGCGTCATTTGGCGATCTCGTGCTGATCGCGCCAGGGGTGTACAACGAATCAGTCGACGTGGAGACCGATGGCATCACCATTCGTGGAGAAAGCCGCAACGAGGTGGTGCTCGACGGTGGGATGGAGCTCGACAACGGCATCCGTGTTCTGGGCGCATCAAATGTGGCCGTCGAGAACCTCACGGGGATGAACTACACGAACAACGCGGTGTTCTGGATTGGCAGCACCGGCTACCGCGCGTCGTACATCAATACCTATCGCACTGGGGACTACGGCATCTAGGCGTGATCGAGCATTCCTACACCGCGGGGTCGAAAGACGCCGGTGTGTACATCGGCCAGTGCTACCCCTGTGACGCCGTCGTCGACGACATCATCAGCGAGCACAACGGTCTTGGCTACTCAGGTACCAATTCCGGCGGCGAGTTGTACATCGTGAATTCGGTATTCCGGAACAACCGTGTCGGCATCGTGCCGAACTCGGGCAGCTACGAGTTGTGCTACCCGCAGCGGGAGACAACCATCATCGGCAACCTTGTCCACGACAACAACCAAGCCGATACTCCCGCGATCGATGTGGCGCTTCTCGCGATGGGCAACGGCATCCTCGTGGCCGGTGGCATCGGCAATGTCATTGAGCGCAACCTGGTGTTCGGCCACGACCGAACCGGTATCGGCATGGTGCCGTTTCTCGAGGAGACCCCGAGCGACGACCTGCCTACCCGCGACGAGTGGGAACTCGACTGCGCAACCTCTCGTACGCTCGACATCACCATTCCCGATGGCGCCATCTTGTGGGACTCCTACGACAATGTCGTTCGCGACAATGTCGTCTCCGACAGCGGCTCAGGCGACCTCGCGGTTGCGTCAGTGCTGACCGATACGTCAACCCTGGGCAACTGTTTCACCGGTAACGATGCAGCGACCACACGCCCCGCGGACCTGCAGACCATCGGTGCCTGCGGCGCTGCCGCCTCGGGTGATTGGTCCATCGATGCGTTGAATGTCATCGCCTGGCTGACTGAAGTCGAGTCGGCGCCACCGTCGGTCGACTGGCAGACGGCTCCGCTGCCCGACCTGGTGCCCCAGCCCGACATGCCCGATGCGGCAACTGCTCCCACCGATCCGATGACCGCGTCGATGCCCGCGATCGATGTGGGCGCGGTCGGGCTTCCTGCGGATCCACGCAGTTGATTCGACGCCAGAGATGAGAGCCTGGGTTGCTGTCGCGGTCACCGCTGCTGTTGCATCAGCGGTGACCGCGACGGCGACAGTTCTGCTCGATGGTGACACGGACCCGGTTGGTGCAACAGCACCTGACCGGATCATCGCCGGGCCACAAGGGGACCGCGGCCAGTTCGTGGTGGAGTGCGAACTCTCTCATATCGAGGCCGATGATCCGATCCTGCATCCGGGAATGGCCGGCCACAGCCACCTTCACCAATTCTTTGGTGCTGCCGGCGTCACGGCATCAAGCGGGCTCAGCGATCTTCTCGCCGCAGAGACGACATGCGACCAAAAGTTGGATACCGCTTCGTATTGGGCGCCACTTCTGGTGACCGCGAACGGTGATGTGGTCTCCGCAGCGCGCATGGTTGCGTACTACCGGGCAGGTCCGGGTGTGGATCCCGAGCGGGTCGTTGCGCCACCGGCCGGGCTGCAAGTCGTCGCTGGGCGCGCCGACGCGACCATCGACGATCTCCAACCCCAGACAGCTGTCTCGTGGTCGTGTGGCGATGGCGTAGCGCGTCAGGTCCATCCTCCTGACTGTCGCGGCATCGGCGACCTCCGTCTCAACGTGGTCTTCCCTGATTGTTGGGATGGTCTGAACGTGGTGCCGCTGCCGATTGGCCGTCACGTGGTGTACAGCACAGCGGGGGAGTGCCCCGCATCGCATCCGGTGTACATCACGCAGGTCACTCTGGCCTTTGACCATCCGGCAGTCGACCCCGAGGGATTGGCGCTGTCGTCAGGGTCAATCTTCGGTGGCCACGCAGATTTCTGGAATGCATGGGATCAGCAGAAGTTGGAGCGCGAGACCCGTCAATGCATCAATCGAAATCTTGCCTGTCGACTGGCAGGGGCACGCGCCCCTTGATCTGAGACAATTCACGGCCTAATGTCTCACGTGTGACATCAGACACCTTGACACGCGAGCCGAATTCGTTGGTATCGCTCGATGATCGGGTGCTCGATGCCGCGGCGGCGAGTGCTGTGGGTCGCGGCTTTGACGCTGTCACCATCGACGACATCGCCAGCGGCGCGGGTGTGTCACGTGCCACGGTGTACCGGCTGTTCCCGGGCGGACGCGATGTGTTGTTCGAGGCGTTGCGAGTGCGTGAGACCAGCCGCCTCCTCGACGATGTCCATGCCGAGGTTGCCCACATTGACGATCTCGCCGATCTGGTGGTGGGGGCTGTCGTCGCGGCCAGTGCAGCTTTGCGCAACGACGAGGCGTTGGCCGATCTGCTGGCAGCCGAGCCCGGAGCCACCCTCGGTCGACTGACCGTCGATGGACTTCCTCGGGCAATTGCGATGGCGTCGCGCGTGTTCGCGCCGTTGCTTGCGCCGCACCTCGACGCGCATGCCGCGCTGTCACTTGTTGATGTGTTGGCGCGCCTGACCCTGTCCCATTTCCTTGCGCCGAGCGACATCGTCGATATGACCGATGCCGACTCGGTGCGCGATCACCTAACCCCATTCATCGCGGCTGCGACCGCCAACACAACTGGAGCATCATGAGCACCACCGAACACCAGTCCACAAACGAGATGATCGGTCGCGACGAGGTTGACGACATCGAGGCGATCCTCTCGGTGAGCAATGTTGACGTCGATGAGGTGACCCACATTGTGCGGGACAACGCCGACGCGATCTTTACCTGGGATTACTCGTTGGCGCGGCCGCAGTTGCGCAAGTTGTATGAGAAGGCGAAGGTGGGCCAGTGGAACGGCACCACGGATCTTCCGTGGGATACTCAGGTCGAGCTCGACGAGGTCGTGACCGCCGATCAGGCCGCGTTTGCCGCTGGTCTCAGCCCCGACCATTACGCGGGCACCGTTGTCGAGAAGTGGGGCGACAAGGAATGGCTTGAGTTCGGGATCGACCAACGCCGCTGGACCCTGTCGCAGTTCCTCCACGGCGAACAGGGGGCCCTGCTGTGCACGGCCAAGATCACCGAGACGGTTCCCTGGTACGACGCGAAGTTGTACGCGGCGACCCAGGTGGTGGACGAGGCGCGCCATGTCGAGGTGTTCGCGCGGTACCTCGACGAGAAACTCGACGGTGGCTTCCAAGTGAATGCGCACCTTCGAATGCTCCTCGACGACATCATCGAAGATTCACGTTGGGACATGACCTATCTCGGTATGCAGGTCATGGTCGAGGGTCTCGCCCTCGCAGCATTCGGTTTCATGCACCAGATGACCGAGGAGCCGTTGCTCAAGCAGTTGCTGCGCTACGTGATGAGCGATGAGGCCCGTCACGTGGCCTTCGGCGTGCTCTCGCTGAAGGAGGTCTATTCCGAGATGACCGATGCGGAGATGCGCGACCGTCAGGAGTTCGCCTTCGAGGCCGCGGTGCGCATGCGTGACCGCTTCTTGTCCCAAGAGGTATGGGAAAAGCACGGTGTGAACCCCAAAGACGTGGTCCCGCTAGTGCTGCGTGACCCGACCCGTGAAGTGTTCCAGCAGATGCTGTTCTCCAAGATCGTCCCGAACTGCAAGAAGCTCGGTCTGCTCGACCGCAACGACGCCTGGCTGCGTCACCGGTTCGAGGAGATGGGCGTGATCCAGTTCGAGGACTGGGAGGACACCGGAACCGAGTACCTGAAGTTCGAACTCGGCGCCGACGCGTGATCACGGGGCCCGCACCGGGTCCCGGTCACGGCTAGCCTCAACGCCGATGGCAGCACAACCACGATTCGGTCGCGTGCTCACCGCCATGGTGACTCCCTTCGCATCGGATGGATCACTCAACTTGGACATGGCCGCACAACTTGCACGGCGGCTGGTGGACGAAGGCAACGACGGCCTGGTGATTTCGGGCACCACGGGCGAATCACCGACCCTGACCGATGCGGAGAAACTGGATCTGTTCGCAGCTGTTGTGGACGCGGTGAATGTGCCGGTCATTGCGGGCACGGTGGGC
>RFST01000330.1 GCA_009923855.1 Actinomycetota bacterium | reverse complement strand
GGAGGCGGCGCGTGGACGTTCTGCGGACGTCGGTGTCACGACGGCGATGTTGTATCTCACAACGGCGGTGCCACGTGAGCCGGTGTCGATACACGGCCGCGGTGAGAGTCGTCAGAACGAGTCGTCAGCGTGGTGACTGCCAGATGGCATTGACACGCCGGCCAAACGAAGTGCCTCGCGAATGTCGCCGGCGCGCCACACCGTCAACCCGGCTGGCGGCTCGGGTGACCGTTCGGGTGCGATCACCGCGGTGAAGCCCAGTCGGGCGGCTTCAGCGAAGCGACGTTCGGTGTGTGCCACCTGGCGTATCTCGCCACCGAGGCCAACTTCGTTCGCCGACGACGGCAATGTCGGTCGACAGCGGTCGATCGGCGAGCGCGCTGGCCACCGCCACACAGACGGCAAGGTCCATCCCCGGCTCGGACACGCGCACCCCGCCCACGGTGGAGGCGTACACATCGTGACGGCGCACCGGCAGACCGGCATGGCGTTCCATCACCGCGAGTAGCAGCGACAGGCGATTGTGATCGATGTGTTGGGTGGTGCGTCGCGCCGGCACGTTGTCGGGAGCCGCGGTGGTTAAGGCCTGCACCTCCAGAACCAGCGGGCGACGGCCCTCGAGGGTGGGCACCACCGCGGACCCTGGGGTGCCGGGGCGACGATCTGCAAGGAACAACGCGCTGGGGTCGGCCACTCCACGCAGACCATCGCCGGTCATCTCGAACACGCTCAACTCGTTGGTGGAGCCGTAGCGATGCTTCACGGCGCGCACCATGCGCAGGGCGTGATGCCGGTCACCCTCGAAGCTGAGAACTGTGTCGACGAGATGTTCGAGGGCGCGCGGACCGGCGAGGTCACCATCTTTGGTGACATGACCGATGAGCATCGTGGGCAGATCGTGTCGCTTGGCGATGTGCGTGAGGTGCTGCGCCACGGCACGCACCTGGCTGACCGAGCCCGGGGCGGACGACACGGCAGGGTCGGCCACGGTCTGCACCGAGTCGATCACCATGAGGCTCGGGCCGATCTGGTTGACCGCAGCATCGATATCGCCGAGACCGGTTTCGGCGAGAAGGAACAGACCGTCGCGCACGACCCCCAAGCGTTCGGCCCGGC
>RFST01000329.1 GCA_009923855.1 Actinomycetota bacterium | reverse complement strand
ACGACTTCCTCGGTGGGTGCCACCACTTCGAAGACCTTGTGCTCGAGGTTCATCGACGCGATGCGCGCCTCGAGGTTCAAGGTGACCTTCTTCTCGTGACCCGACTGGGTGTGCACGACATACCACTGGCCGGGGCGGGTCCAGGGATCGTCGGCGGGCACGGTCTCGACCGCTGTGGCCTCCTCGGACGCATCGGAAGCTGTATCCGCATCGACAGCGTCGCCTGCATCATCGGCAGCCACCACGTCGTTCGCCTCATCGTCAGAGGCGTCGTCGCCAGCGGTGTCCACGTCGTCAAGGGGGGCGACATCGCCCACCGGCAACAGATCGGCCACGGAACCGGGGCCGTCGGTGGCGTCGTTCATATCGTCGCTCATCGGCGTCTCCTGGTCCATCAGGTGTAGAACCAACCCATCAATTCGCCGAGGCCGAAGTCCACGCCGGCGATGTAGGCGGTGTACACCACCACTGTCACGGTGACGATTGCCGAGTAGCGCACCACCTCGGGGCGCGCTGGCCATGCCACCTTGCGCATCTCATCGCGCACCTCACGCAGGTACTGACGGGGGCCGACACGTTCACGGTCAGACCGCGACGCGGGTGCCCCGCGCACGGGAGCACCCTTGTCATCGAGCGCACCCTGACGCTTCAAGAGGCGCTTCTGTTCGCGGTTTAGATCATCCAGTGACATGTCATTCCGTGTCGTCGTACGTTGCGTGTCGAGCAGGGCAGGAGGGACTCGAACCCCCGACCGTCGGTTTTGGAGACCGATGCTCTACCAACTGAGCTACTGCCCTCGGGGGCGACCAGCGTAACGAGCCGCCCGGTGATTAACTCAGCGGGTCTCCTTGTGAAGGGTATGACGCCGCTCGTGGCTGCAGTACTTGTTCATCTCGAGGCGCTCACGATCGTTGATCTTCGACTTCATCGTGATGTAGTTGCGCCGCTTGCACTCGGTGCACTCAAGGGTGATCTTCACCCTCTTGTCACTCTTGGCCATGACTGTTTCCTTCCGCTGAGTTCCGTTATCGGGAGAGGGTCACTTAATGATCTTCGTGACGCGGCCCGCACCCACAGTACGACCACCCTCACGAATAGCGAACCGCAGACCCTCATCCATCGCGATCGGCTTACCC
>RFST01000328.1 GCA_009923855.1 Actinomycetota bacterium | reverse complement strand
CTGTTGCCGTGGAACTTCTTCGCTCTCATCAACAACCTCGGCTTGTCAGCCATCTCTTCGAATGCCGGATTGGTGCGTCGAGTGGCGTTCCCGCGCGAGACCTTGGTGTTCGCCAACGTCTTGCACGCCGCCGTGCAGTTCTCGATCGAGATCGGTTTGCTGTGCGCGATCTTCCTCGTCCTCGGGAGCCCGATCCTTCCGTGGCTGCCGATCGTGGTGTTGACCGGGGTGCTGGTGGGCATGTTCGGCGCCGGGTTCGCCCTGGCGTTGTCGGCCCTCGCGGTGTACTTCCGCGACTTGGCGTATCTGTGGGGAATCGTCATCCAGGTGTGGTTCTTCGCCACCCCGATCGTGTATCCGGCGTCGTTGATCGAGGCTGAGGCGCCGGGCTGGCTGGCCACGATCCTGAAGGGCAACCCGATGAAGCTGGCCGTGAGCGTGTTCCGGGACTGCCTCTATCACGCTCAGGCGCCGAATTGGGCTGGGCTCGGTGTGTTCGCGGCGTGTGCGGTGGCGAGCCTGGCCGGCGGCTGGTGGATGTTCCTCAAACTCTCCCGCCGCCTCCCCGAAGAAGTGTGAAAAGCGCGCACTCTGTTGCGCAAAGGCTCAAAACGGGCACCTAACGCATCAGGGTGGGCACTTGTCATCGGGTGGTGAGGAGGAGTTGGCGGGCCACGAGGGGGGTCGGGATCGCCACCAGGACCACCAGCAGCGCCACCGCCACCCCGTTGCTCATCATCGGGGGCTCCCAGGCCGGGTTCGACACCACATCGCCCCATCCGCCCGTCAGACCCACCGAATATCGACGCAGGTTCTGCCAAAACGACACCAGGTGCACGATCCACCAGATGGCCAACAAACCACCTCCCAGGCGGATCCTGAGGCGCTCTCCGGCGTCGGAGGCCGACACCGCAACCCCCGACACCATCATGAGGGTCATCCAGATGGCGAGCAGATACCGGCCCTGGAAATACGGAAACTCCACGAACCCGAACGCCACCGGCACCACAAAGACGGCCAGTACCGCCAGAACCGTCGCCCGACTCCATTCCCAACGGCCTCCGGCCATGGCCACGGCCACCAGGGCTCCGGCGGCCACCATCGCCAAGGTGTAGAGCTCGGGGCCGATGAACGTGTCGA
>RFST01000327.1 GCA_009923855.1 Actinomycetota bacterium | reverse complement strand
GCGGCGTGTGCAGTGGAATCGACACGCTCCAGTGTTCGGAGTTCGGCCAGAACGCCATGTGGGCAGTCTATGAACCACGATCACTGTCGAGAGGCCATCCCATCGGCATGGGCCGACGCGACACCGCCAACGCGACACCGCCGATGAGACGATGTAGTGACGCGCGGCCGCCGCTGGAGCGCACACCGGCCATGCCGTGTGCTGGCGTCGCCGCGGTCAGCCGGTCGCGATGGTCTCGCGCGGCGGCAGCGTGACGATGACGAATCCCTTGGGGATCTCGATGATCTGCCCGGCACGGATGGCGCTCGCGTCCTCGAGATCGTTCAACTCGACGAGATCGCTCACCCGCACGGAGAACTGCGCAGCGATATCGCTCAATGTGTCGCCCGGTCGCACCTCGAAGAGGTACGTGTTGTCGTCGACCACTGTGGTCGTTGTCGACGTGGTCGTGGTGGTGCGGATCGGTGGCAGGGTCTCAATCGATGCGATGTCATCACCACCGCAGGCCGCCGCCACAGCGCACGCCCCCACCACCGCCATCATCGTGATGACGCGACGCATCGATACCCAAGGTGTCGCCACACCCGATGACGCGACCTCCACCGGTGCAGATATCGGGGTACCAGAACGCATCGCGGTCATAGTGCCACATCAACAGGTGGTGCACCGATCCGCTGCGCAGCGCGTCACCTCCCTATCCTCGCCATGTGAGCACCATGCACGACGCCACCCCCGGCGCCACCCCTGCGGACGCGATGGCCGCCGATGACACTCACCGTGAGTTCCCCGGTGCGCGCACACCCGACCGGTCATGGCGCCTCGATGCCAACGGTGTGGGTATTGCGATCAACGAATGGGGCGACGCCGACGCGCCCGTGCTGATGTGTGTGCACGGCGGCGCCGACTTCTCGCGCACCTTCGACGTGTTCGCCCCGCTGCTCGCCGCCGGTGGTTGGCGGGTGGTGGCATGGGATCACCGCGGCCATGGCGATAGCGACCACACCCATCTGTACTCCTTCGATGCGGATCTGCGCGATGCGGTGTGCGTCTTCGATGCGGTGGCGCCAGATCGGCCGGTGGCCGTGCTCGGGCATTCCAAGGGTGGCGCGATGATGACCACCTTGGCCGATGCCCAGCCGT
>RFST01000326.1 GCA_009923855.1 Actinomycetota bacterium | reverse complement strand
ACACAGCCACCACCGCATCGGCCAAAGCGATTCCGCCGGTGAGCGGGTTGGTGCCGCCCCACCATTCGTAGTGATTCCCACGGGGGCCGATCTGTGCACACCACTCCCCTGTGGTTGCTCCGTGAAAGGCTGCGTTGTGTAGTGACAGCACCACTGCCAGATCCGGGTCCGTCGCTGCGGCGGCTGCCGCGGTGTGCCAGTCGTTGAGATGCACGATGTCGGGGCGTTGTGCATTCACCCACGCCGCGACGGCGCGGGAGAACCGTAGGAAGCGTTCGGAGTTATCACGCCAGCCGTCGCCATCGGGTTGCAGATACGGGTGCGACCGCACCAACCCGGGGGTGGCGACCAGATGCACCACACCTGCCACGCGATGATCAACGCGTCGAATGCTGGCCGGCCCCGCCCATTGGGGCACCTCCACGTCGATCGCGTCGCCGATCTCCACCCAGTCACGTGCAGCGGTCGCGAACACGTCGGGCCCGTAATCGGGAATCATCACATCGACGTCGACGCCGTTGGCGCGCAACGCAGACACCAGGCCAGCCGAGGCCGCCGCAAGGCCGCCGACACTCACCAATGGGGCGTACTCGGCGGTGGCGAAAGTGATGCGCACCCCCACAGTGTGGTGCCTGCACAGCGAACTCGGTGCACACTGTGGTGATGGAAGCCGACATGCACACCGCAGGCCCAGGTGACGACATCCGCCTGCTCGGCCGTCTCCTCGGCGATGTAGTGCGAGAACAGGCGGGCGATGCTGCATTCGCACTGGTTGAACAGGTACGTCAGATTGCCGTGGAGGAACGCCGTGCGGGTCAGTCGCCGATCGGCGGTCTGGCCGAGAGTCTCGACGGGGTCGCGATCGACGATGCGCTACATGTGATCCGCGCGTTCGGCTGGCTTGCCCTGCTCGCCAACACCGCCGAAGATGTTCACGCGGAACGCCGCCGGCGCGATCATCTCGATGCGGGTGCGGGTCCGCGCGCAGGTTCGGTTGCTCATGCACTCACTCGTCTGGTCGGAGCCGGTGCCGACGTCCACGACATCGCCACCACCTTGAGTTCGGTGCACGTGGTGCCGGTGGTCACCGCGCATCCCACCGAGGTACGCCGCCAGAGCGTGCTCGACGTGGTGGAACGG
>RFST01000325.1 GCA_009923855.1 Actinomycetota bacterium | reverse complement strand
CCGCCAATACGGCGGCTAGGTGCAGCCGACCTCGCATCACAGGTCGGTCCGCGAGGCGCAGCATTGACGACGACGTCATCTCAGATTCATTTCCACAGACCGCACTCTAGGTCGTCGCGAGATGGGCCGTGGTTCGGCGCAGCACATAGGCCAGCGATGCAGCCGTCAGTGCCACCGCACCGAGCACCACCGCCGTCGACCCCACAACTGCGGCAATGCTGGTCACCACCACCGGCATCATCATCCCGGCATAGGCCACGGCATAGAACGCACCGGTGAGCGCTCCGCGGTCCTCCGCACGGCACAACAGGTCGACGAAACGCAGGCCGGACGTCATCGCCATACCCGATGCCGCGCCCATGAACACCGCGGCGATGAACAACAACGGCCAGGTATCGGTACCGAATGCGATCAGTCCGAGTACACAGCCCACCGTGCCCGACGCCAGAGCGAGCGGCGCACCCCGGTGCGGCCCCACCCGGCCGATCACCGCTTGAGCCGGCACGATCGACCCCATGGCCAACATGCCGAGCATCCCCGACACGAATACGGCCACGCCGGGCATCGCTGGCTTGAGAAGTACCGGGAACAGTCCGAACGCGAGCGACGGCATCCCGAACACTCCGAGCCCGGTCGGCACGACCACTGTCCAGAACGCGCGATGGCGACCCTCGGGGATCCCCAGATTCGGTCGAATTCTGCGGGTGCGGTCTCGCGTCACCGTCTCGGGGACGGTGAATACCACCACCATCGCCACCGCCACCATTGCAATATGCGCGAGATAGGGCCCAAGCAGTTGGTGCGGGCAGCCACTGACCGGCAATTCCCGCCACCAACGGGCCGAGGCCAAACCCGCCGTACATCACCAGCGCCAGCATCCGCGCCGTCCACAGCGGAGCGTCACGCCCGTGCTCTGCCATCCAGGCACTTGCCACGACGAACACAAGTCCTGACACCACACCGAGAAGGAACCGGCCGAGATACAGCAACCACAGATGGTCTGCACCCGCGATCAGCACCGCCGACGACAGGCCCGATAACACGATGCCGGGCACCATCACCGCACGTCGACCCAGCACATCCGACGCCGGGCCCGACAGCACCAACGCCGGGGCAAGCCCCAACGGATACACCGCGAACAAC
>RFST01000324.1 GCA_009923855.1 Actinomycetota bacterium | reverse complement strand
GACTCCGGTCCGTCGTGGGCGAAGGTGGCGAGCACGAGTCGGCCGCCCGAGCGAATCGCCTGCGCTGCCGTACTGACGTACCACGCCCGGTCGCTGTCGTGCAGAAAATGGAACACCGCCCGGTCATGCCAGACGTCGTATGGCCGCTGAGGCTGCCAGTCAAGAATCGTGCCGGTGACCAGTTCAATGTCGGCGCACCGGTCGGCGAGGCGACAACAAGTCGCTTCGAGTGCCGCGGCCGACAGGTCCAGCAGGGTGATGTGTAGCCACTGGTCATCGACGAGATGGTCGACCAAGGTCGATGTTCCGGCGCCAATGTCAACGATCGCAGCATCGGAATTCGGTGGTGGGCCGATCAGGCGAAGTGAGCGCGAGGCGTCACTGCGCATCCAACTGAGTTCGTCGTCGGCTTTGTTGCGGTACACGCTGTCCCAATGTTCCGCCACGCTCACGACCGTCAACATAGGCCAACTGCTGACATCGTTGCGTCCAGATCGATGGGTTCACAGCGAGTGCTACGGTGCATCGACTGCCGGTCGGTTTGAGGGGGTGTGCAGTGGTTGACGTGCATGGAACATGTGACGCGCGTTTCGCAGCGTTGCGGGAGATCCTCGCGGAGAATCTTGACGCCGGGCGAGATCTTGGGGCCTCGGTCGCGGTTCGGATCGCCGGTGAGTCGGTCGTCGATCTGTGGGGCGGCTGGTCTGATCCGGAGCAGACCCGGCCGTGGACCGATCACACCATCACCAATGTGTGGTCATCCACGAAGACGCAGATGACGCTGTGCGCGTTGATTCTGGTGGACCGTGGCCTGTTGGATCTCGATGCGCCGGTGGCGCGCTATTGGCCCGAGTTCGCTGCGGAGGGTAAAGACGGCGTGTTGGTGCGTCACCTGTTGGGACATACCTCAGGGGTGTCGGGCTGGGCGCAACCAGTCACCGTCGACGACGTCTACAACTGGGAGCGCTCGACGTCAATGCTGGCCGCCCAGGCGCCGTGGTGGGAACCAGGAACAGCCAGTGGGTACCACGCGATGTGTCAGGGCCATCTCGTCGGTGAAGTGGTGCGACGCATCACCGGTCTGCAACTCGGGGAGTTCTTCCGGCGTGAGGTGGCCGAACCCCTCGGCTGCGATTTTCATATCGGCCTTGATCCCTCGGAGTTCTCT
>RFST01000323.1 GCA_009923855.1 Actinomycetota bacterium | reverse complement strand
CCCCACGTCGCATCACCTCCCGGTAGCTCGCTGGATTCACCCTGACGAATTCGCTCGATGGAAAGAGGTCGGGGAGTCGTTGGGCATCGCGCATGTCGAAGCGAGTCCTCTCACACGATCGAGTTATCACGCCCGCCAGTCCGCCGATGCGGCATCGGTACCGGTCACGATCGGAGGTCGTCGATGAGTCAGCGAGCAGTGGCCGGCGTCATCGCTGCACAACGACAAGTGGAAGGTGGGGGCTTCGTCGTGCGGCGACCGTTCCCGATGGGTCGAGTCGACGCGATCGATCCGTTCCTGCTCCTCGACGAAATGGGACCGGTCGAATACGGGCCCGGTGAGGCGATCGGAGCGCCCGATCATCCGCACCGCGGATTCGAGACCGTCACGTACATGCTGGCCGGTGAGATGGAACACCGCGACTCCAATGGTGGACACGGTGTGATCACGCCTGGAGCCGTTCAGTGGATGACGGCCGGGGCCGGCATCGTGCACAGCGAACTGCCGAGCGACCAGATGATGCAGCGAGGCGGTCGCATGCACGGCTTCCAGTTGTGGGTCAACCTTCCGGCCTCGCACAAGATGATTCCGCCTCGCTACCAGGGTTACGAGGCCTACGACATTCCGTCGACCACATTGCCAGGTGGCGGAACGGTGCGTGTCATCTCGGGTGTGGTTGCTGGAGTCGTCGGGGTGGTCGACACCACACGCTCGGTCACCTATGCGCACGTGACTCTGACTCCGGGAGAAGAACTTCACTGGTCGGTGCCAGAGGGTCATACGGCGCTCGTGCACACGTTCGGTGGATCGACTGTCGTCAACGAGACGGAGGCGCCTGACGGCACGATGGTGGTGTGCGAACGTTCGGCGGGTGACGTAGTGGTCACGGCAGGCGAGCACGGCGCGGAACTGCTGCTGTTGGGTGGTGAACCCCTGTACGAGCCGATGGCGCGTTATGGGCCGTTCGTGATGAACACCCGAGAAGAGATCGTGCGGGCGTTCGAGGACTACGAGGCGGGTCGCCTCGGGACGATCGTCGCCACCGGCTCCGGCATCTCCCACTGACCCAACCTCTGTTCACTTTGTGCACACCCTGTTGCGCAAAGTGACCTGTGGCGTCATCTGCGCAACAGAGTGTGCGGTTTCTGTCGGGGTGGGGTCAAAAGAGGGG
>RFST01000322.1 GCA_009923855.1 Actinomycetota bacterium | reverse complement strand
CGCGGCCGCGTCACGGCCGAGTTCGCTGGCGATCTCATCGGAGTGCTGGCCAAAACCCGGAGCCGGCGCACCCGCGGCACTCGGTGTGGCCGAGAAACGAGCGGGGGGTCGCACCTCGCGGATATTGCCGGCCAGCGGGTGTTCGCGTTCGATGAACACCTCGTTGTGCGTGACCTGTGGCAAGTCGGCGAGTTCGTCAATGGTGTGGATGGCCGATGCCGGCACATCGTGTTCCTCCGCACCTCGCAAGAAGTCGTCCACCGTCGTGGCGGCCGCGTACTCGCGGATCAAGGTGATCATGGCCCCGGCGTTCTGGGTGCGCGACAGCGCGTCGGCGAAGCGTGGATCCTCGGCCATTTCCGGATGGCCCAGCGCCGCGCACAGACCAGCAAACTCCGAGTCGGACACGGCACCGGTCGACACATATCCGTCGGCCATCTGTGTGGGGGTGTAGTTCGCAGCCAGGGTGGGTGTGCGGTTCACATCGTCGTCGAGCAGTGCGGCGTCCATGCCCGAGTCGGGCCACAGAAACGCCATCGCGGCATCGAGCATGGCGATCACGATGTGTTGGCCACGGCACCGTCCCGAGGCGCGCGCGAACAGAGCGGCGCTGATGGCCTGTGCGGCATTCAACGAGGTGACCTTGTCGCAGATGAGGGTTCGGTACATCGACGGAATGCCGGTTGTCGGGTCGGTCTGCACCGAGGCAAGTCCCGACGCGGCTTGGATCACGTTGTCATAGACACGGCGGTGCGACAACGGGCCGTCGGGGCCGTACCCGGAAATCGACACATAGATCAGATCAGGGTTGGCGGCAGCGAGGTCGTCGTAGCCCAATCCGAGACGCTCCATCGCGCCTGGTCGGAAGTTCTGAATGAACACGTCAGCATCAGCCACGAGATCGAGGAGCAGGTCGCGACCCTCGTCTTTTTTGAGGTCGACCACCAGGGATCGTTTCCCACGGTTGTTGTTGTTGAAGATGCCGGTCATGCCGCCCTTGTTGGTGCCAAGGAATCGCATGATGTCGCCGAGGCCCGGTGACTCGACCTTGATGACGTCGGCTCCTTGGTCGGCGAGGATCATCGCCGACAGTGGGCCGGAGATCATCACCGACAGATCGAGGACTTTCACACCATCGAGTGCTCCCATCACCAGATGATGACACCGACCT
>RFST01000321.1 GCA_009923855.1 Actinomycetota bacterium | reverse complement strand
CTGATGTCGGCCACTTCGTGGCAGGCTGGCGTCATGGAACCTGGTGACGTCCGCTCGACCGCACAATTTCGGCCCTTCAAAGGCACCCGATTCGCACACGGGCTTGATGGACGTTGTGCGCCGCCCTATGACGTATTGACCCGCCAGCAGGTTGCGCTCTGGCGCGTTCATCCAGAGAACATCACCCATGTTGACGTTCCGCTGCCCACCGATGGGGAACACCCCTACGCCATCGCCGGTGAGCGGTGGCAACACTGGCATGCAACCGGTGTGGTGCAGACCGATAACCGACCGACATTCACCGTGGTCACCATGACCTTCGACGACGCCCGCGGTCGCACCCGATCGGTCAAGGGCGTGATTGGGGCTGTGACGCTCAACGCGGGTGTTCAAGCCCACGAGCGGACGACGCCGAAGGCCAGTACGGACCGGCTTGATCTGACACGGGCAACGCGTGCCAACTTGTCGCCGATCTGGGCCCTCTCCCCTGCGGCTGGCCTCACCGACCTTCTTCTCGAGGTTGATATGACCGCGACGGTCTCACTCGATGGTGTGCAGCACGGGGTTGGTGTTGTTGACGATGACGAGTTGGTGGCCGCAATCTGCTCGTTGGTGTCCTCCCGTGAGCTGGTCATTGCCGATGGCCACCACCGCTATGGCGTCGCTCGTGAATACGCAGCCGAGGCCGCCTCACTGCGTGGCGTCGACGCAACAATGATGTTCGTCAATGAACTGGTTGCCGATCAGTTGGCGATCGATGCCATACATCGGGTGTATCCGACGGTGCCGGCCGACGAGATGCTGCAACGCCTGAGTGAAGCGGCCGACACCATCCCGCTCGGCATGGTGGACTCGTCAATCATCGACAGAATGGATAGCGAGCAGGCCATGTGCCTCATCGACGACCGTGGTGAGGGCCACCTGATTCGGGTTGACGCGAACGCTATTCAGGGCGTCAGAGATCTTGATGGTGCGGTGCTGGAACATCTTCTCGGCGCGATTGATGTTCGTTATGAACATGATCTGAACAGCATCCTTCATGGGGCTCTGCCATCGGGATCGGCGGCGGTCCTGATTCGACCCGTCGGGGTGGACGAAATCCTGCGAACAGCGACAACCGGTGAGCTCATGCCGCCGAAATCGACATTCTTCACCCCGAAACTGGCAACCGGTGTGGTGATGCGTGACGTGGG
>RFST01000033.1 GCA_009923855.1 Actinomycetota bacterium | reverse complement strand
GAGGATGTCAACGAACTTCTGTCGGGCGTCATCGTCGTCTTTCACCGTCGCGAGCAGCGCCTCCAGTTGCGCGTCGTAGTCGTCGACTGGTGCGCCACCGGCCGACGCCAGCCGCGCCGCTGCTGCAATACGACGAGCATCATCGCTTCCGGGCACGCGTTCCAGCAGCGCCAGTGCCTCATCGTTCTCACCGCGGTCGACCAACAACTCCGCGAGCGCGACGACGAGGCGCTCATTGGCCGGTTCAGCCTCCAGGGCAGCCCGCATAGCCAGTTCGTCACCGGACTCGATGACGAGGGTCACGGGGTCGTCGGCTACAGCGCCACTGCCCGGAGCCAACCGGTCGACGAAGGCCTGCACCTCATGTTCGGGCACAGCACCCATGAACCCGTCCACGACCTGGCCACCGCTCACCGCGTACACCGCCGGTATCGACTGCACTTGGAATGCGCGCGCAATCGCTGGGTTCTCATCGACGTTGACTTTGGCGAGCACCACGCGGCCCTCGGTTGCGCTGATCACCTTCTCGAGGATCGGGCCCAATGTGGTGCAGGGCCCGCACCATGTCGCCCACAGGTCGACAACCACCGGTGTGGTCTGCGAACGATTGATCACTTCGGATTCGAACTCGGCATCGGTGACATCGATCACCGATGCACCACCGGACGAGGCGAGAGATCCCAAATCGGTCATGCCTCCACCCTACCGATGACCCCGCCAGTGCCCGACGAGGTTCGCTCGTGCCCCGCCTGCATAGACATCGTCGCTACCCTGAACCGTGTGAGGCCAACCCCCCATGCCAACCCTGCACGACGTATCCGGTGGGTGCAATGTCGTCGCTGAGTTGGCTGAGCGCCCCGCGACCGCTCACCAACCCGGTGCTGATCATTGACCTCACCGGCTGGATTGATGCTGGCGGGGCTGCACGCACCGCCACCGAGGCGCTCATTGCCGACTGCGAGGCCGATGTGGTGGCGGTCTTCGATGACGACACATACATCGACTTTCGCGCCCGGCGACCGATGATGCGCCTCGTCGGTGGGGTCAACACCCATCTCGATTGGGCCCAGATCACGGTCTCGATCGGCCGTGATCTTGCCGGTCACGATGTCGTGGTCATCCATGGACCCGAGCCCGATATGGCATGGCGCCAGTTCATCCGCGAGGTCGGCGACCTGGCTCGACGGTTGGGGGTGGCGTCGATGGCTCATCTCGGCGCCTACCCGTTTGCGACACCACACACCAGACCTGCCCGACTGTCGATCACCACGCCATCGCACGACATCGTGGCACGCCTGCCGTTCCTGCGTTCTGACCTCACCGTGCCCGCCGGTGTGTGCGCAGCACTCGAACACGAAATGCACGATCACGGCATTCCCGCACTGGGCATATGGGCACAGGTTCCCCAATACCTCGCCAGCGTGGAGTACCCCGCTGCCGCAGTGGCACTTCTCGATGGTCTTCGCACGGCCGTCGACATCGTGGTGGATGCCACCGACCTACGTGCCGCCGCCATCGCCCAAGCGAACCGCTTCGATGCACTAGTCGCCCGCAACGACGAACATGAACAGATGGTGCGTCGCCTTGAAATCGCCCACGACTCCGGTGTCGACACCATGGGTCAGATCGCCCAACCCGATGCCGAACTCGGTGAAATGAGTGCCGATGAACTGGGCGCCGAGGTCGAACGGTTCCTGCGCGATCAGGACTGACCACGCACGCCCACACACAGCGCCTCCGGTAATGGTGACGTTGTTACCGGCGGGTACGGTCGGTGCATGAAGATTGACGGTGGCATTGCTGGAGGAATCGCGGGAGCGGCGGCATCGGCCGCGGAACTAGAAGCCGCTGGCTACGACGGCGCATGGACCGCCGAGACCGCACACGACCCATTCCTTCCCCTGGTGCAAGCGGCTGCAGCGACCGAACACCTCGAAATCGGCACGTCGATCGCTGTGGCATTCGCCCGCAATCCCATGCTGTTGGCCAACATCGGGTGGGACCTGCAGGCATTTTCCAAGGGCCGTTTCGTCATGGGTCTCGGCAGCCAGATCAAGCCACACATCACGAAGCGATTCTCCATGGAGTGGAGCCACCCGGCGGCGCGGATGCGAGAAATGGTGCAAGCCATCCGCGCGATCTGGGACACCTGGCTGACCGGTTCGAAATTGGAGTTCCGCGGCGACTTCTACACCCACACGCTCATGACGCCGTTCTTCACGCCCGATGCCGCCGACCTCGACGGCTTCGGACCACCGAAGATCCTCCTCGCCGCCGTGGGCGACATGATGACCAAGGTCGCCGGAGAAACCTGCGACGGCATCATCGTCCACGGGTTCACCACCGAGAAATACATGCGTGAGGTCACCATGCCCGCCATCGAGGCCGGTCGCGCTGCCGCCGGCAAGACCATGGAGGGGTTCGAGGTGTCGGGCCCACTGTTTGTCGTCACCGGCAACAACGAAGAGGAAATGGCCGCCGCTGCCGCCGGCACCCGCCAGCAGATCGCCTTCTACGGCTCCACCCCGGCATATCGGGGCGTGCTCGAATGCCACGGTTGGGGCGACATGCAAGACGAACTCAACCGCCTGTCGAAGGCCGGCGAGTGGGTGAAGATGGGTGAGGTCATCGACGATGAGGTGCTCAACACCTTCGCCGTTGTGGGCGAACCAGAACAGATCGGCGCCGAACTGAACCGTCGCTACAGCGACCTCGTCGATCGACTGTCGTTCTACGCCCCCTACAAGAGCGACCCCGACCGGTGGGCGCCGGTCATGGCCGAACTACGCGGCTAACCGCACAGAGCGGCCAGCAGCCGTCACCTCAGCTGCCCCGCAGGAACACGACCGCGTCAACGCCGCCATCGGGCGCCTGTCGCAGTTCGGCGTGCCCACCAGAGGATTCCGCGAGTTGGCGCACGATGGCCAGCCCCAGCCCCGTGCCACCCGGGTTCGCACCTTCAGCGCGCCAGAAGCGCCCGAAGGCCTCGGCCCGTTCCTCAGCACTCAGGCCTGGCCCTTCATCACGAACCCGGATCTCAATCCCGTCGTCAACCAGTTCGGCACCCACGGTGATCGTCGAGCCTCGAGGTGCCACATCGAGGGCATTATCGATGTAGTTGTCGATGATCTGTTCCAACGCTGTCGGCACCACCAGCACCGACATCGGCGCATCGTCGATCGCGACCACAAGGCGCACCTCATGCTCCTCCGCCAATGGATCCCAGTGCTCGCATCTCTCGCGAATCACCGCTCGTACATCGCTGCGTTCCAGCGTGACATCTGCGCCCTCGGCTCGTGACAACACCAACAGGCCCTCGATGATGCGCCCCAACCGGTCGGTCTCGGCGAGAGCAGCCTCGAGGTGATCACCTAACTGCTGCTCGTCGGCGATCGCTGCAGACTCAAGTCGCAGGCGCAACGCCGTCAACGGGGTGCGCAACTGATGCGAGGCGGTCCCTGCAAACCCGCGTTGCCGGTCCACCATCTGTTCGAGACGACCAACCATCGTGTTGAAGGACCGGGCTAGGGAGCGCACCTCGGGCGGCCCGCTGTCTTCATCGGCGCGATCACTGAGATCACCCGCGGCAAGGCGTCGCGTCGTGGCGGTGAGGCGGGTAATCGGACGGGTAATGGCACCCGCCAACGCGAATGCCGCAATCACCGCGATCACAACCGAGATCAGAACCACTGCACCAAGGCCGGCCAACCTGGAATTCACCGCACCGCTGATCGTGGATGCCGGTGCGGTGATGCGCACCGCACCCACCGTGGTATCTCCCGAGATCACCGGAACCGCCACGTAGAACAAATCGGTCCCCAACGTGGTCGACACCCGCTCCCCCGTCACCGGCCGCCCGGCGAGAGCGTCCAGGATCTCCGGTCGATTCGTGAAGTCCTCCCCGACATCAAACGTCGGTCCGAGCACCGCAGATCCGGCCACATCAACCACCACGACGCGCACGTCCTCGGTGATCTCGTATCGCTCCACCAGCGACTCGAGCCGATCGGTGTTGCCGGCCCCACCGGCTTCGAGAACCTCCTCGACACGCCCCGCCAACACGAATGCATCGCGCTCCAGCCGGGTCACGAGTCGGTCGCGTTCGACCGAGCGCAGGTGCGACGCCAACGGGATGTCCTGCACAGCGAGCACCAGCACCACCACACCGACAAGCACCGCGATCAGTCGGGTTCTCACGGGCTGCGATCCCCCGGTGCGGCAAGGCGAAATCCGACGCCGCGCACCGACTCGATCCATGCGTGATCGCCGAGCTTGCGGCGGATACCCGCGATATGGGCATCCACCGTCTTTGTCGGCCCAAACCAGTTGGCATCCCACACATGTTCCACGATGTCGGTGCGGGTCCGCACCGCGCCGGCATCGCCGGCGAGATAGGCCAGGAGTTCGAACTCCTTGGGCGTGAGCGACACCGGTTCGCCATCGAGGTACACCCGGTGGGTGCGCAGGTCGATTTCCAATGGGGCGACCACAAGACGATCCGCTGGGCTGGCATCGGAGGCACTGGCGGCCGAGCGGCGCAACACCGCGCGGATCCGGGCCACCAGTTCGCGTGCACCCAGAGGTTTCACCATGTAGTCATCGGCACCAAGTTCCAATCCGAGCACACGATCGAACTCGTCGCTGCGGGCGGTGATGACGATGATGGGAATCGTGGACTGGCCGCGGATGGCCCGACAGATGTCGTAGCCGTCCATATCGGGAAGGCCAAGATCGAGCAGCACCACATCGTGACCACCGGCGGCGATCCGCTGCAAGGCACCTGCGCCATCCACCGCGTGATCAATCTCGAAACCAGCCGCCGTCAAGGGGGCCTCGAGTGAGGCCGCGATGGCATCGTCATCTTCCACGAGAAGGAGCCGCATAGGCCGAGTTTCGCATCCGAATGCCCTCAGATCGCGCGATTTCACCGAACCATGCCGTGTTCTTGGATGTCCCTTGGATATTCCACGGACTCGTGCTGGCATCGCATCTCTACGGTGGCATCAACGACAACCGGACCCGGTCGTCACACGAGAAAGGACCCCCACGATGAAGACAACCCTCATCACCTCACTCTCACTGGTC
Source organism: Actinomycetota bacterium (assembly GCA_009923855.1). GTDB lineage: Bacteria > Actinomycetota > Acidimicrobiia > Acidimicrobiales > Ilumatobacteraceae > Casp-actino5. The sequence continues at coordinate 8,347 of RFST01000033.1, read as the reverse complement.
GGAGTTCTTGGAGCCGGCACCGCTGCCGCACTGGTGAACACATCGATCTTCGATTCGGCGCCGCAGAACGAAGCCGCCGCATTCGTACCCGGCGCCGAATTGGTGCAGCTGACCCTTCCCGAGCCGGTGGTGATGGCCGCTGCTGACACCACGGCGGACCCAGTGGTGACTGCGGCGACGACCCCGACACCAGCCACGTTGACCACCGCAGCCCAGGCTCCGGTCACCCCGAGTGCATCGTTGGCAGTCACGGCCAACGAGAACCCAAGCCAGGACAACACGCCCGCCACCACCGCTGCCGAGGCCAGCGACAGCACGGTGCCCAGCGATTCCACACCGGCAACCACCGCACCGGCAACCACCACCCCGGCAACCACGACACCGGCAACCACCACCCCGCCGCCAACGGCTCCGTCGATGCTCACCACCTACGACCTCGGTGGCGCCGGTTCGGTCACCGTCGACGTGATCAGCGGCCGCATGACCCTGGTGGATGCCACCGCTGCTGCTGGCTGGACGGTGAGCGATGCCGACATCGACGCCCTCACCAACGAAGTGGAGGTTGAACTCACCGATGGGTCGATGATCGTCGACTTCACCGTCGGCCTGGTCGATGGCGCACTAGTACCCGACATCCGCACCGAAGAGGTGGCCAACGGCGGGTACGACGACGAGTACGAGGACCACGACGACGATGACGACGATCACGACGATGACGACGATCACGACGATGACGACGACGAGTACGAGGACGACGAGGACGACGACTGATGAGCGACTCTCCCGATACTGACCGCCGTGCCGCGCGCTTGGCCGCCATACAGGCGGCCAAGGCGCAGGCCGGGCAGCAACGCGCTGCAACGACACCCCCTGCTATGCCCGATGCTCCTGTCGCATCCGATCCACAGGCCTCCCCAGCGGCGGCAGCCACGCGCCCTCAGCGGCGGCGATCCGCGGCCCACACCGCGCGCATCGCCACCGTCGGCGCATCAACCGGCGCTGTGCTCACCCTGATGGCGACCTACGGCATGGCAGAGTCAGCAGCGTCACAAGAGCCAATCCTGGAGCCGCCAGCCTCGGACCTCAGTTCGAATGGATCGTCGATCACTGTGGCCAGCGATGCAGCCGTGGTGCTGCTCACCCTCGACAGTGCAGGACGACCCCTTGATCTGCGACAGACCGATGTCGCGAGCCTGCAACAGTTTCTGGCCGCTGCCCAACCGGTGCTCGAGACCGCACCCGCCGAGGCAGCCCCCACTGCGGTTGCTGCGCCGGCGAGCACCGACCCGGCGCCCATCGCAGTGGCGGAGTCGGTCGTGGACGCAACATCACCACCTCAGGTGACGCCAGCAACGACTGCAGCAGCTGCGGTGCCGGCCACACCGGCGCCAGCAGCGGAGGCGACACCAGAGCCGACACCCGCCGCTGAACCGGCGCCAGCACCGGCGCCAACTCCTGCGCCCGAACCTGCGCCAGCAGCCACTCCGGCACCAGAGCCGGCTCCCGCGCCTGAACCGGCGGCAGCTCCCGCTCCTGAACCGGCCCCGGCCACCACAGTGCCGGCGGCAACAAGCGCCCCGGTGCAGCTCACATTGCCCACACCCAGTCAGGGGAACTCCGGTGGGTCCTGACACCATCGAGCGCGCCTCGGCGCGGCTGATGGGCTGTGACACCACGGTGATGACCCCCGCGGGCTACGCCGATCAGGCCCTCACCAGGTTGCGCACCCTCGAGAGTCGCTGGTCACGGTTCCGTAGCGACAGCGACGTCTCGCGACTGAATGCCGCTGCTGGTCGGCCGGTCGCTATCCACCGCGATACGCATGTACTGCTGCATCGACTGGCGCTCGCCCATCGACTCACCGATGGCGCATTCGACCCGACATTGCTGGGAACCATCGTCGGGCTGGGCTACGACGCGAGTGTTGACGACCGAACCTCTCGCACCAGCCTTCATCCGTCCGCTCGCCACAGTGCCGACCCCTCTCAGGTGTTGATCGCCGAGATCGACGGGGCCACGACCGCGATGCTGCCCCCCGGCACCGCGATCGACCCCGGCGGTCTTGGCAAGGGCCTCGCGGCCGACATCGTTGCCGCCGAACTTGTCGCAGCGGACGCCTCGGGGGCCATGGTCGAAATCGGCGGTGACCTTCGCGTTGCTGGCGAACCACTCGGCGGCGAGGTGTGGGCTATCGACATTCACGACCCGGCCCGCAGCAGCGTGATCGACCGCATCGCGATCAGCGACGGTGGTGTTGCCACGTCGAGTACGCGGCTACGTACCTGGCAGCACGCGGGTACTAGCGTTCACCATCTCATCGACCCAACACTCGGCGCGCCATCGGCGCGAGGTGTCGCCGGCTGCACCGTGGCCGCTGGCGATGCCGCCTGGGCCGAGGCGCTCACGAAAGTGCCATTTGCCCGCAGTGTCGATGCAACCCGAGCGTTTTTCGAACAGCACAACGTGGCGGCTCTCATCGTGTTCGACGACGGCCGTCAACACGCAACCTCCGCATGGAAGGACCTCTCTCGATGAATGATCACCTGTGGTGGTACCTATCACGTTCCACGGGCATCGTGGCACTGTTTCTGCTCGCCGGATCGATGATCTGGGGAGTACTGCTGTCAACCCGTGCTCTCCGCGAGGTTGATCGGCCTGCGTGGCTGAATGCGATGCACACTTGGCTTGCCGGCACCGGGCTCGTCATGACCGCGGTGCATGTCGTGTCGTTGATCTTCGATGAGTGGGTTGCTTTCGGCGCGGGCGACATCTTGGTGCCCGGCATCGCCGACTGGGGCGGGGCGACAACCATGAACCGCGTGGGCACGGCCGTTGGGGTTGTCAGCCTGTACGTGATGGTCATCGTGCAGGCCACCTCATATCTGCGCCGACACATGTCACGGCGGATGTGGCTGGCCGTGCACCGTCTCAGTTACCCGTTGGTGTTCACCGTGCTTGCCCATGCGGGCTGGTCGGGTACCGACACTTCGAACCGCGTCTACCAGGTGGCCACATTGCTGCTGGCCATGGCGATTGCGGCCGCGACGGTGATCCGCGTGATCACTCCTGCACGGGTGCGACGCGCCCAGGCCTGACGTGGCTCATCGGCACTGCGACGACTCCGCGACACTTCAGTGGGTACCCGAGGCCACTCCGCGGAGCCAGCGTCGGGCGTTCTCACCAAGGGCATCAGAGGCGTAGCCGCCTTCTTGCAAAACCACCGTCGGACATCCCATCTCGGCAACGAGCGCACCGCAGCGTTCTAATCCGTCTGCGCTCAGGGCGAGATCGCTAATGGGGTCCTCAACGAAGGTGTCCAATCCGAGCGACACCACGATGGCATCCACCGATGCAGCATCGATGGCCTCGAGCGCACTCGACAGCGCGGACACATAGGCGTCGTCGTCGCAGCCCGCGCCCAGCGGCAGGTTCAGCGTGGCGCCCGCCCCCCGCCCGGTGCCGGTTTCGTCGCGATGACCGGTGAGGTAGGGGTAGGCCCGTTCAGGGTCGCCGTGCAACGAGACGAACACAACATCGTCGCGGTCGTAGAAGATCTGCTGAGTGCCATTGCCGTGGTGATAGTCCACATCAAGCACCGCAACTCGGGACAGGCCCGCGTCGCGCAGATGCTGGGCGGTAATGGCCGCATTATTGAAGAAGCAGTAGCCCCCGTACAGCGCCGATCCGGCGTGGTGCCCCGGCGGGCGACACAGCCCGTAGGCCACACGGTCACCGGCCAACACCGCATCGGCGGCGGTCAGAGCCACATCCACCGATGAGCGCGCCGCATCGTAGGTGCCCTGCGTGAGCGGTGTGGTCGTCTCGAAACACCACCAGCCGAGTTCCATCGATATCGACCGTGGCCGAACAGCTGGCCCCATCTTGTCGCGGAGTCCCGCCACGGAAAACACATCCGGGATCACGTCGTGGGTCGGCCCGTGCGCCTCTTGGAAACGTTGCCATGCGGTCGCGAGGAACTCGACGAGGCCCGGGTCGTGCACTGCGGTGATCGGTGCCGTGCCGTGATCGTCGGGCGCGATGAACTCAAACAGATCATCGGTGGACAGCACATCACGGATCGTCTCTGCCCGACCCGGATGCTCGAAGGGAGGCTGGAAGCGCGAGTCTTCCAGTTCGGCTTCGGGGTGGTGCGCGCGGTGCCGCAGGGTGTAGACCACCTTCACAGCGACAGTGTCGCAGACCAACGACCGTTCGACACCCGGAGGCCCCCATGACCCGACTCGGCTACACCATTCCGTCGTTCAACTATCCGGGTTCCGGCCCCGATCAGATCTTTTCCCACGTCGCCCGCCAGGTCGCTGAGGCCGAGCGTTCAGGGTTCGACACCGTGATGGTGATGGACCACGTGTACCAGCTGCCAATGCACGGACCGCCCGAGATGTACATGCTCGAGTGCTACACGATGCTGGCCGCGATGGCTCGTGAGACCTCGCGGGTGCGCGTGGGCGCACTCGTCACGGGCAACACGTACCGCAACCCGGCGATGCTCGCCAAGATCGTCACCACCTTGGACATCGTGTCCGAAGGTCGCGCCCAACTGGGCATCGGTGCCGGCTGGTTTGAACTCGAACACTCGGCCTACGGGTTCGAATTCGGTACCTTCACCGACCGTTTCGAGCGTCTTGATGAGGCCCTGCAGATCATCTGCCCGATGTTGCGTGGCGAACGCGCAACGCTTGACGGCAAGTGGTACTCGGTGCACGACGCCATGAACGAACCACCGCCGATCAGCAACATCCCGCTGATGATCGGTGGGTCGGGCGAGCGCAAAACCCTGCGGATGGTCGCCGACTACGCCACCGATTCGAACCTGATCTGCGCTCCCGACGAAGTGGGGCGCAAATTGGCCGCACTCGATGAACACTGCGGCCGCGCTCATCGTGACCGCTCTGAGATCACCGTGACCCGCCAACAAGCGGTGTGTGTTGCCCCGACCTACGACGAGGCCGTCGCCGAACTCGAGGCGATGATCGTCGAGCGTGGCCTCAGTGGTGCCGACGCCGACGCCGCACGAGCGCGGGTGATCGTGGGCGACCCGGACACCGTCGGTGAGGCCATGAGCGCCCAGATGGAACTCGGCATCGACGGCTTCACGGTGAGCGCCAGTGCGAACTGCCACATCCCCGGCCGTGTCGAGCTGACGGGTCACACACTGGCGCGCGTCGTCGGTATCTGATCTCGGCCGGATACCAGCCCGGCACAAATGGCTGAGCGTCCGCGTGGTGCTCAGTCGATGAGGGCGAGTTCTTCCAGCATGTACAACTCGCGGCATTTTGCTCGCTGCAATTTGCCCGACGACGTTTTGGGCAGCGTGCCGGGTTGCACCAACATCACGTCGCGCGGCGGTAGACCGCAGACATCGAGGGTGCGCTGGTGCACCGCGTCGCGGACATCGTCGGGTGAGTCGGTGCGCACCTCAGCCACCACCACCACGGTCTCTTTGCCTTTGTAGCCGTCAACACCGAACGCGATCACATTGCCGGCACGCACCCCGTCGAGTCCACCGACGGCGCGCTCGATGTCTTCGGGGAACACGTTGCGGCCGCCGACGATGATCACGTCTTTGATGCGGCCACACAGCACTAGTTCCCCGTCGAGCAGGTAGGCAAGGTCACCGGTGCGCAACCAGTCGTCGTGGAACAACGCCGCCGTCGCGTCCTCGCGCTTGTAGTAGCCCGGCGTGACCGATGTGCCGCGCAACCACAACTCACCCACATGACGCTCGGGCACCTCGTCGCCGGTGTCGGGGTCGACCACGCGCATCTCGAGGCCCGGCACCGCCGTGCCCAGCAACGGCAGGCGACGTGCGCGCACCGCAAGATCGTCAGGGTCGGTGATCTCCATCGGTTTGGCCACCCGCGACCGCTCCAGCACTTCACGATCAACCGTGTCGCATCGCAGGCCCGCACCACGACGAGGGAAGGTGCCCGCGATGGCCACTTCGGCCATGCCGAACGCCGGGAAGACCGCGCCCGCATCGAAGCCATGCGATGCTGCCGCCTCGCAGAACGCGTCCATTGCTGCCGGGTCCACCGGTTCGGCGCCGCTGAGCGCGAGCGTCAGCGTCGACAAGTCGAGGCCCTCGGCGCGTCGCAGCGCTCGCGTGGCCAACACCCACGCAAAATTCGGACCTGCGGTCGCGGTGCCACCCCAGTCAGAAATCCACTGCATCCAGTTGCCTGGTTTCGCCATGAAGTCCTGCGGCGCGGCCTGCACCAGATTCACCCCGGTTGTCATCGGGATGGCGAGAAAACCCACCAGGCCCATGTCGTGATACAGCGGCAGCCACGACACCATGACCTCGCCGTCGACCAACCCTGCCGCGGTGCAGGCGGCATCCATGTTCGCCGTCAGCACCCGATCGGGGATCATCACGCCTTTGGGTTCGCTGGTGGATCCGCTGGTGTACTGCAGGATCACCAGACGCTCAGGGTCGGGATCGGGGACCTCGAGCCGATCACCGGACGGCACGCCGCTGGCACCGGGAAGCACAGACCGCATCGGCATGATCGGCGGGTCTCCGGGCGCAGCCTCGTAGAAATCGGCAAGCATGTCGTCGATCAGCACCAACTTGGCGTCACCGTGGCGAATTCGTGCCCGGGTGCCGGTGACGAACTCGTCGAGCGAGCCCATGCGCATCGGCAACGGCAGGATCATCGACGCGATGCCGGCCATCCAGCAGCCGCGCACGATGGTCATCAGCGACCGGCTAGTCGGGCCGAGAACCGCGACGTGATCGCCTGGCAGCAGGCCGCGCGCCTGCAGCGCCGCACCCACCGCTCGGGCGTCGTCGTGAATCTCACTCCAGGGGACGAACGTCGGACCGTCGGGGGCGACCGAGTGCCCGACGAAGCGCACCCCACCATCACCCTGGGCTGCGGACTCGAGTCGTTCGATCACCGACGGCACACGCGTCGTGTCGCTGCTCATGGCGGCGAAGGGTAGTGCTGCCACCCCCGCCAGACACGACTCTCCGCGTCTGCGCGGCACAGATCGGTGCCGGGCCGACGAGCGTCCGGGGCAGGCGGGTCGCGTCACCGTAGGCTCTGAGGCCGTGACGGCGCCCCACGGCGCCATGACGAGCATGGAGACAGCGTGAGCGACGACACCACCCCCGCGTCCGATATCCCACCACATCGCTATACCGCAGCACTTGCCGCCGATATCGAGCAGCGCTGGCAGGACACCTGGGAGGACGAGCACACGTTCTGGGCGCCGAACCCCGCAGGCCCGCTCGCCGATCCCGACGCTGTCGACGCCACGGGCGACAAGTTGTTCGTTCTCGACATGTTCCCCTACCCGTCGGGCGCAGGACTGCATGTGGGGCACCCACTGGGGTACATCGGCACCGATGTCTATGCGCGCTTTCAGCGCATGCAGGGCCGCAATGTGTTGTACACGATGGGTTTCGATGCCTTCGGCCTGCCGGCCGAGCAGTACGCAGTGCAGACCGGCCAGCATCCGGCAATCACCACCGATGCGAACATCGCGAATATGCGTCGCCAATTGCGACGCCTCGGGCTCAGCCATGACCCGCGCCGGTCGATCTCCACGACCGACCCTGAGTACTACCGCTGGACGCAGTGGATCTTTACCCAGATCTTCAACGCGTGGTACGACCCCGAGCTGCGCCGTGCACGCCCCATTTCCGAACTTGAATCTGCCTTCGCGAACGGCAGCCGCCCCACCCCCGACGGTCGGGCATGGGCCGACATGAGCGTCGCTGAGCAGCGCTGCGTGATCGACGACTACCGCCTCGCCTACGTGAGCGAGGCCCCGGTGAACTGGTGCCCCGGCCTTGGCACCGTGGTCGCGAACGAAGAAGTCACCGCCGATGGGCGCAGCGACCGGGGCAACTTCCCCGTGTTCACCCGCAACATGCGCCAATGGATGATGCGCATCACCGCCTATGCCGACCGACTGCTGGAAGACCTCGATCTGCTCGATTGGAGCGAGGCGATCACCACGATGCAGCGCAACTGGATCGGTCGCAGCGAAGGAGCTCGGGTCGACTTTGCATCACCGGCCGGACCGATCACGGTGTTCACCACCCGACCCGACACCTTGTTCGGTGCGACGTTCATGGTTCTTGCCCCTGAACATCCCCTTGTCGAGGACCTCACCACGCCAGATCAGGCCGATGCTGTGGCGGAGTATCGCCGTGCAGCGGCCGCTGCATCAGATCTCGATCGCCAAGACACCGGTCGCGACAAGACCGGCGTGTTCACTGGCTCCACCGCAACGAATCCGGTGAACGGTTCGCAGATTCCCGTGTGGATCGCCGACTACGTGCTGATGGGCTACGGCACGGGCGCCATCATGGCGG
>RFST01000320.1 GCA_009923855.1 Actinomycetota bacterium | reverse complement strand
TGCGACCGAACGTGCTGTGCCGATCACCGATGGGTATTCCCAACACGGTGTGCTGATGGGTGACGTCGAAACGGTGCGTGGTGTGTTCACCATTCCTGAGGTGACGTCGATGCGGACACACCGTTGGACGAGTGCGACAGCACTCCCGCCGATCTTCGAACAGTCGGGTGTTGCGCATTTCGGACGCCGACTCACATTCCGTTTCGCTGACGAATCACATGTCGATCTCGTGTTGGGAGTCGCCGGACTCGTACGTCGTTCCTGAACGACGAAGGGCGCCCCGTAGGGCGCCCTTCGAGCGGAAATATGCCGAAGTGGTTACTTGGCAGCAGCTGCCTGAGCGGCGATACCCGGAGCCTTGCGACTCGAGAAGGCGATCGATCCGATGAGGATCACGAGCGCCGCCACAGCCACCAAGAGACGCGGGCCGTCGTCGTCTTGAAGGTTGATGATCGCCGGCAGCACCAACAACGACACCAGGTTCATCACCTTGATGAGCGGGTTGAGGGCCGGACCGGCGGTGTCCTTGAACGGGTCGCCCACGGTGTCGCCGATGACGGCGGCCTTGTGAGCTTCGCTGCCCTTGCCGCCGTGGTGACCGTCTTCGATGTACTTCTTGGCGTTGTCCCACGCGCCACCAGCGTTGCTCAGGTAGTTGGCGAGCAACTGGCCGACGAGGATCACGGCGGCGAGGAACGCTCCGAGTGCTTGCCAACCGATTCCGAAACCGATCACGACCGGGGTGAGGACGGCGAGCAGAGCCGGCGTGGTGAGTTCACGCAAGGAAGCCTTGGTGCAGATGTCGATCACCGGGCCGTAGTCGGGCTGCTTGGTGCCGGCCATGATGCCGCCGTCGGCGAACTGGTTGCGCACTTCTTGCACGACCACGCCAGCGGTGCGACCCACCGCGCGGATGGCGAGCGCCGAGAAGAGGAACGGCACGGCGCCACCGATCAGAAGGCCGATGAACACCTTCGGATCGGCCACGTTGATCTGCAGTTCGAGTTCCTTGAACACGCCGTCTTTCAGGTTCGAGGCCACCACGCCGAGTTCGGCGCCGGCGATCTCGATGTACGAGGCGAACAGCGCCACGGCGGCGATCACAGCCGAACCGATGGCGAAGCCCTTCGTGACGGCCTTGGTGGTGTTGCCCACCGCGTCGAGGCTCACCATGATGCGCTCGGGCTCACCGTGGAACT
>RFST01000319.1 GCA_009923855.1 Actinomycetota bacterium | reverse complement strand
CGATCTCCACAGTGCGGAAACCGATGTGTTGGGTGGCATGGTCGACCACTCGGTCGCGCGGGTTAAGGAGTTCGACCTCGACGCGGTAACGACTCGGGGTCTCGGCACTCCACGGTGCGGCATTGGGCACCTCGAATCGTGCGATGCAGTGATGGCCGGTGAATACATAGGGACGGTCGTGCCGATGCGGCACCGGTTGACGGTCCTGCCCTACCGTGCGGCCGGCCGGGTCGATGAGGGTGGTGCGCACCGACCACCCTGGGCCCATGGCATCAACCGACGCCACCACGGTCGTGATCTCCGCGTGGCCCGCACCGCTGTCGTCGAGGTCGGCGCCGGTTGCCCCAGCGATCAACATATGAGGTGTCGTCGCCAGATTGAGAAACACTGCCTTCCCCGCAATGTCTTTGCCGATTGCCACCTCAAGCGGATGAGTTGCCTTCTTAGCTTCATTCGAAACAAGCAGATCGCCGAGTGCCACCAGCTGCCTTCGAGCATTCGGAACTTCAACGCCGATTGCCGAGCGACCGGGAATAGGGGCAAGGATGCGCACGTCGGTCGCAGCCATTGCATAGGCAATGTCTTTCTGGAGACTTGTCACTTTTGCGACTTTGACTCCCGGGCCAAGCTCTAGTTCGTAGCGTGTCACCGTCGGACCAACCGTGAAACCAGCAAGCTGGGTTTCCACCCCATGCTGCGCGAGAGACTCCTGCAACGTGTCACCACGAGCCTCTACCGACTTCATATCGACCGACTGCTCACCAGTTCTTTCCAACAGCGCCATCGATGGCAGGCGCCATTCGCCAGGTCGCACAGGTGCGGCGGTCGCAGGAACTGCCTCTGGCTGTGTCGCTGCTGGCTGCGACGCCCTCTTCTTGCGTTGAGCCTTGGGCTTCGGTTCGGCAAACTCATCGTCATCCGCCCCGTCGTAAAGAGCAGGTGCAACCGCAAGCGGGTCAAGAGCGACATTCGGCTCGTCAACATCGCTGTCATACTCTTCACGCTCACGGCGACGCTCTTCGGCACGTTCACTTTGCAGGGTGGCAAGGTTCGACAGTGAGCGCTTAAGAAGTTTTGCAATGGGGCGGGCGCCCGCCGCTGCACCGGTGCCAGCGGTCTTTGCAATGTGTTGAAGGGATGCCCCGGTGATGAGCGCAAGTGAGCCAAGGAACAGCGCTATGAGCAACACAATTGCACCGGCCGGCGCCACGAGACGCTGGAG
>RFST01000318.1 GCA_009923855.1 Actinomycetota bacterium | reverse complement strand
GACGGCCCCTCAGCGTCGCCTGACGCCGCCCGCCGCGCCTTTCAAACGTCGATCATGGTCGCGACGGTCCGCTGCCTGCTCATGTACATCGTTTTCCCGTTCGTCCTGCCGGCTCTCGGGCTGGCCAGTGGCGTCGGTCCCTTGATCGGCATTCCGATCAGCGTCATCGCGGTCACCGCGATCGTGATGAGCATTCGCCGCTTCTGGCGATCCGACCACTCCAAGCGCTGGCATTACACCGTGCTCGGTGGTGTAGTGATCGCTTTCCTGATTGGTTTGGTGGTCGTCGATCTCACCGAGCTGCTCGGCTGAGATTCCCCGTTTCGCACCCCCTCGCGCTACGGCTATGTTCTGCTGCGAGCACCGCCGGGGGAGGTGGCGCTCACGAGACCCGAGGGGAGTCAACGTGGAGATCACCGTCACCATCAACGGCAAGTCGCACACCGCCGAGGTTGAGCCGCGAACGCTGCTCGTCCAGTTCATCCGAGAACAGGTCGGCCTGACCGGGACCAACATCGGATGCGACACCTCGTCGTGCGGGGCGTGCTCGGTGCATGTCGACGGCGAGGCAGCGAAGAGCTGCACCCTGCTGGCCGTGCAGGCCGATGGGTGCTCGATCACGACCATCGAGGGGATGGCGTCGGCTGACGGCACCCTCCACCCGATGCAGCAGGCCTTCATGGAGAACCACGGTCTCCAGTGCGGCTACTGCACACCGGGAATGGTGATGGCCGCCACGAGCCTGCTCGCCGAGAATCCGAATCCCACCGAGGAGGAGGTGCGTATCGGCCTCGAGGGGAACCTCTGCCGGTGCACCGGCTACCACAACATCGTGCAGTCCGTGCTGGCCTGCGCTAAGTCCTGACCGCCACCGAGACATCACGAACGACACGACGTCGACCGACATCGAGAACTGGGGGGTTCAACGATGACCATGACCGATGACACCACTGGGGTTCTTGGCCAGCGCCTGCTGCGCCGAGAGGATCCCGCTCTCCTGACCGGTGAGGCCCGCTACACCTCGGACCTGCCGATCCCCGGCGCCCTGCACCTCGCCGTGCTGCGCAGCCCGTACGCGCGAGCCCGCATCCTCTCCGTCGACACTTCGGCCGCGGCTGCCATGCCCGGGGTGACCGCCGTCTTCTCCGGCGCCGACCTCGCCGACGCGTGGGCGGGGCCGATGCCATGCGCGTGGCCGGTCACCGAGGACATGAAGTCGCCGACCCACT
>RFST01000317.1 GCA_009923855.1 Actinomycetota bacterium | reverse complement strand
GCACATCGCTCGCGTGGCGTCTGCCCATCGACCCGTCCGCCATCGATGCGCCATTGACCAGCCCGCGGGTGCTGGTGATCACCGCCGGCACGGCAGATGTACCCGTAGCCGACGAGGCGGCACTCACCTTGTGCGCACACGGCATCCGACCCGACCGACTCCACGATGTTGGCGTCGCCGGTCTGCATCGACTGCTCGCTCACCTCGATCGCGTCATGGCCGCCGATGCGGTGATCGTGATCGCTGGCATGGAAGGCGCTCTCGCCAGTGTGATGGGCGGGCTTGCTGCCGGACCAGTGATCGCCGTGCCGACCTCGGTCGGTTATGGGTCGGGTCTCGATGGTGTAACCGCGCTGCTGGCCATGCACGCCACGTGTGCGTCTGGGGTCACCGTGGTCGGTGTCGACAATGGTTTCGGTGCCGCGGTCGCGATGGTGCGCATGTTGCGTATGGCGGAGCGCGGCCACGCAGGTGACGAGAGTCTCGACGAGGAGATTCGCCCGTGACCCGTGTTGCGTGGTTCCAATGCGCCGCAGGTGTGGCCGGCGACATGGTGATGGCCGCACTAGTCGATGCCGCGTCGCGTATGCCGTCTCGGATTCAGGAGGCGAACACGAGCACTGGTGACTCGTCGGGGTTATCTGATTCTCCGACTCCAGATGTGCTCCTCGCGGTGATGTCGGCCGCCGCCGATGTCGTCATGGCACCGGTTGATGCGACATCGCTCACCACTGCGGCAGCAAACGAGGCACCAACTCTGGAAGCGCTCACCTTCGAACCGGTACAACGCTGCGGCGTGCGAGCCACATGGGCGAACGTTGTTGTGCACGACCACAGCCATGCACACGACGATCCACACCACGGTCACACCAGCGACGACGACAACCACACAGTCGTTGACAAGACCGGCCAGGAATCAGGTCACCATTCACATGGACCGCATCGGCCGGCCCGCGATGTGTTGGCGATGATCGATCGTGCAGGCCTCCCCCAACGCGTCCGCGACCGTGCAACAGCTGTCTATGCAGCGCTCGCCGATGTTGAGGGCGCCATCCACGGCATCGACCCTGCCGATGTCGAACTGCACGAGGTCGGTGCGGTCGACTCGATCGTCGATGTGGTGGGTGCATGCGCCGCCCTTGAGGCGTGGGGCGTGGACGTTGTGGTGTTCTCACCCATCGCTGTTGGCCACGGCACGGTGCGCACCCAACACGGACAATTGCCCAACCC
>RFST01000316.1 GCA_009923855.1 Actinomycetota bacterium | reverse complement strand
ATCTGAGCGATGAAAACTTGACAAGTATCTCAAAAATGACAATAATCCCAGTTCGGCGTCCCGGTGTCGGCAGGCAGTGCACCGGGTTGGCCGGAAAGGAACCCTGTGACGTACACCCTTGCCAACATCGACGGTCGAGCCGCACTGGTTGCCGGTGATCAGTGGTATGACCTCGAGACGGTGTCGGGTGGAGAGTCCGGGCCCGATCCGATGATGGTCCTCGTCGCTCCGGACCGGTTGCGCGCCTTGAGTAGCGTTCTTGACCAGCACGAGTCGAGCGGCTCCGTGGACGCCGCCCGGTTTGGGCCGCCGGTGCCGCGGCCCCGCAACGTGTTCGCGGTTGGGCTGAACTATCAGGCCCACGCGGACGAGGGGTCGATGGAGGTCCCGGATAATCCGCTGGTGTTCACCAAGTTCCCGTCGTGCCTAGTCGGCCCCACGGCAGACGTGGAGATGCGCAGCGACGCCGTCGACTACGAGGGCGAGTTGGTGGTGGTGATCGGGCCCGGCGGAAAGGACATCGACCCTGCCGATGCGTGGGATCACGTGGTGGGGTTGATGGTCGGACAGGACATCTCCGATCGGCCGGTGCAGTTTGCGGCGAAACCGCCCCATTTCGATCTAGGGAAGTCGTTCGACACGTTCGGCCCGGTCGGTCCTGTGATGGTGTCGCCAGACGCGGTCGACCGCGACCGGCTCCGCATCATCACCGAGGTCAACGGCGAGGTCCGCCAGGACTGCACGACCGACCAGATGATCTTCGACATCCCGACGCTGGTGTCCTACCTGTCACGAGTGACCACGCTCACGACCGGTGATCTGATCTTCACCGGCACGCCGGAGGGCATCGGCGCCACCCAGGGCAAGTTCTTAGCCGATGGCGACGTGATCACGACGCGTGTCGAAGGCATCGGAACGATGAACAACCGCTGTGTTCGGATCGGTGACCACCGGGTGTGCTGACCGCCGCGACGCAGAGAAGGGGAATGACATGGCATTGAACGGATTGCTCGACATCGAACTTTCAGTAGCCGATCCGGCTGCATTGGTTGAGTTCTGGGAGCGTCACGGCCTCATCCGTACCGGCGACGGAGTGCTCGGCACCGCTGATCGTCCGGTGCAGCTCCGGATCGTCGAAGGCGCATACCGACACATGTCGGAGTTGCATCTCAGTTGCGATGCCGAGTCAGACCTCGTTGACATCGCCGATCGAATAGGAGACCTCGGGGTCGCTTCGACGATCGACGGAACAACCTTGCG
>RFST01000315.1 GCA_009923855.1 Actinomycetota bacterium | reverse complement strand
TGGCACCAACGACGACTATGGCACCAACGACGACTATGGCACCAACGACGACTATGGCACCAACGACTGTGGCAACAACGACGACTATGGCACCAACGGACCCCCCATCGCGAGCGACTATCGATGCACTCGATGAGGGCACCGTGCTGGTGTCTAGCGAAAGGGTTGGTCCAACCCTGACCCCCGGAGACGCGGTCGATGTCCGAGTTGGCGGGTTCACACCGGATGAGGAGGTGCAGATCGTCGTGGCCTCAACCCCCCGACTGTTGGCCACGGTACTCGCAGACAGTGAGGGGTACGTCTCGGTGCGTGTCCCCCTGCCGAGCGACCTTGCGGAAGGTCGACACACGCTTGCGGTGGTCTCTCGCGAATCGGGCAAGGGAGTGCGTCAACCGGTCACAGTTGAAAGGGCTGACGATTCACGGCAACTGCCATCGACAGGTATGCCAATCCCTGTCTGGCCGCTCGTTCTGGTTGCGATCGGCACGGTCGCGCTCCGAATACGTCGGCGAATGTGATTTGTGGTTATGACTTGACATGCCGACTCCTTTCGACAACTGCCAATCGGCCACCACGTCACACAGACGACGATTCAGCCCATCTTTCTCGAAATTTTTCGGCTGACACAACCGGTTGACAGCGGGGGATTGCCGCCTCCAAGTCGTTGACACTTCACCGAAAAGCGACGAAAACCCCCTGTTTAGGGGGCTTTCGCGTGGAGCGGACGACGGGATTCGAACCCGCGACCCTCACCTTGGCAAGGTGATGCTCTACCAACTGAGCCACGTCCGCGTGTAAGAACACGATACCAACTGCGTGCGCAACGCACACGCGCTGGCATCAGTCACCGGAAAGGTCGACACGCAGGGTCAACACGCCATCGGTGAGATCCCATGACGCGTCGCCGATGATGGCGAAATCCATGAAGTCGCGTTGTGCTTGCTCGATGAAGTTGCGTCGTTCGTCACCGGCGACCGGTGGCAGCGGGCGCTCTTTCACCGCCTTCGCACGCTCTTTGAAGCGGGTGATCATCGCGTCGACATCGAGTTCTGCCATGGCTCTGACGCTACCGCGACTGGGCCGTCGCGGTCACGCCTGCGGTGGCTGATCGCCCGCGTGGGCGCCGTCGACCTGATCGATGTTGACCTCCGCATCGCCATCAACATCGGTGTCGACCATCACATCCTCGTTGCGGCAAATCTCACGGTTGCGTTCGTCGCGTGTGGCATCGCGGTGCTCATCGGCGTCGCCCCCACCACGTCG
>RFST01000314.1 GCA_009923855.1 Actinomycetota bacterium | reverse complement strand
GCCGCGCGATCGCCATCATCATCCCCGGCATCGACTTGTCGCAGCCACCGAGGGCCACCACACCATCGAGCCGCTCAGCGTGCACCACCGTTTCCACCGAGTCGCAGATCACCTCACGGCTCACCAACGAGGCCCGCATGCCCTCATGGCCCATCGAGATGCCATCGGACACCGTGATGGTGCCGAACTCGAGTGCCACGCCGCCAGCGGAGGTCACACCGTCTTTCGCGGCCGCCGCGAGACGCTTGAGCGACATGTTGCACGGCGTGATCTCATTCCACGACGACGCGATGCCGACCTGCGACTTGCTCCAGTCGTCATCGGTCAGGCCAACCGCGCGCAACATGGCGCGCGCCGCCGCCTTCTGAATGCCGTCGGTGACGTCACGCGACCGCGGCTTGATGTCGACAGAGGTGTCCCGGGTGTCAGCCATGCACCGAACGCTAGTGGGCGACCGGTGTAGCCGGGTCTGCCGACGGCAGAAGCGACCGCGGATCCGACGAGCCGCCGTCGACCCGGTCGGGTGTCGCCGTCAGCACACCGCGTCGGTGGGACGAGGCACGGACAGGCCGAACAGCGGCCTCACCTTCAACCCCACCCAGGTGCCGACCAGCGCGAACACCGCCCACACCCAGCCATGCAGACTGCCGGAGGCAATACCGGAGAAGTAGGCGCCGATGTTGCAACCGAAGGCGAACGCCGCGCCGTAACCCATCAACGCGCCACCGATCAACCCTGCGGCGATCTGACGGCCGGGGACCTTGCGCACGAGGGCGAACGACCCCGCCGACGCCGACGCGGCCAGCGCGCCGATGATGATCCCGACGTTCAAGACCGTGGTCGTGTCGGTCAGGAGTCCGGTGTCGAGACCGGCGCGTCCGTCCCAGTAGGCCCACGAGGCCACGTCGACTGTGGGCTCGGGAAAGGGCTCGCGATAGCGGCTCCAAGTTTGATTGCTCCAACCGAGGACATCACGTTCACGGGTGAGGAACTCAATATCGATGGGGTCCGGGTTGTCTTTCAGTTGACACCAGAGGCTGAGGCGCCAGCAGAGATGAATTTCTTCTTCCCAGACTTCGGTTGGCTCTGTATGGCTGAGAATTGCACGCATACCATGCACAACCTCGTTCCAATTCGAGGGGCGTTGGTACGTGATTCACTCGCGTGGTCGAAGTACATCGACGAAGCCGCCGACTTGTTCGCCGCGCACACCGAGGTGATGTTCGCGTCGCACCATTGGCCTCGATGGGGCGCCGATGATGTG
>RFST01000313.1 GCA_009923855.1 Actinomycetota bacterium | reverse complement strand
ATCTGGCCGAACAAGTTCATCTCTTATGGCAGGAACCAGCGCATGCTCGGGCCGCAGAGCGGTTCGATGGGGTTCGGGCTGCCGGCGGCGCTGGCGGCAAAGGTGCATGACCCGTCGCGATTTGTGCTGTGTTTCGCCGGTGACGGTGACTTCCAGATGAACGGCAACGAGATGGGCACCGCGCTTCAGGCCGGGCTGAACCCGGTGATCCTGATCATCAACAATGCCAGCTATGGCACCATCCGCATGCATCAGGAGCGCGAGTACCCGACGCGGGTGTCCGGTACCGCCATCGTCAATCCCGACTATATGGCCATCGCGGCAGCTTACGGATTCCATGGCGAGCGGGTGACCGAGACCGGACAGTTCGCCGACGCCTATCAGCGCGCCTGTGACTCCCCCACCGGCGCCATTGTCGAGATCGTGACCTCGACCGAGGCCATCTCGCCGCGCACCACGATCACGGCGCTTCGCGCCGCTGCCGGAAAATGACCGCCGCACCGGCGATCCGCATGATCAACGCCCATGCCGAGGGTGAACTTGGCTATGTCGCGATTGACGGCGTGCCGGAAATCCCCGGAAGGACCATTGCCGACAGGCTCGACTGGCTGAACAGCGATGCCGGAATTCCGCTGCGCCGTCATCTGATGCTGGCGCCGCGCGCCAATCCGGCCTGTTCGGTGAACCTGATCATGGATCCGGTCGATCTGGCCGCCGAGATCGCCGCGGCCTCCGGGGCCACTGACCTCACCCTCCACGAGCTCACCGGAGCCCCGCACTACTTCGAGGGCCACCGGCCCGAGGCGATGGAACTCGTGGTGGACTGGATTCGGGCCAGATTCGGCTGAGATCCGCTGCGAGACCCCGAAGTTGGAAGGCGCTGAGGCGCCGATAGCATCCCGTTCTCGTGTCCGGGGACTTCCCGGCGCGGAAGGCAACCGATGTCCGTGCGAGCCCGGTCCGACCGGGGACCTCACGGCGACAACCAGACAGCGTGCTCCGCATGCCCGATGGGCAGCGGAGCATTTGCGTGACCAAGGGCCATGCGGCCCTGAGCGACAGGACCGAGCCGGATGCCCGGAGCGGTCCGAACAGAGTGGATAGCCCCTCGGGGCTCGATCAACGAAGAGGAAGCCGTCATGGCACAGACAGCGATCGTCGGCGAGAAGGTCGGCATGACCCAGCGATGGGTCGACGACCGGATCGTCCCGGTGACCGTGCTGCGGGTCGACCCGATGCGCGTGGTGCAGATCAAGACCACCGAGCGCGA
>RFST01000312.1 GCA_009923855.1 Actinomycetota bacterium | reverse complement strand
GTCAGAAGGTGACGCTGTGGCAGATGACGTCACGTCATGGCGGCCGCGTTCGAGGGCGACGGCGTTGACGTCCATGTCCTGACACCATCGAGTATCTCGCATCAAGGCCGTGGTGGGCGCTGGCGAGGCTGGTGCGGGAGCCATCTGGGATGGTCTCGGCGGCACCTCGCATTCCCATAACGCCCATAATCTCCGTTATGTCAAATTGATCCGAGTGAGGCGAGAACGAGCCGTATTCGTGCCCCTCCCCCTCACATCCCGTGGTTATTGGTTTTCCGGGGATGCTCGGTGTGTCTCATGCAGAGGTTGGGGGTGGGCGGAGCCTCTATCTCTGCAGTCGGGCGCACTTTCGGTCGATGGAACTCCTGCACCCAGACAGGAGACACGACATGATCTCAACACCCCGACTCCCCCGCCGCCGCGTCATCGCACTCGGCCTTGGCCTTGGCCTCGGCGCCACCGCTCTGAGCGGTGTGCTGCCGCTTCCCTCCCCCATTGTTGTCTCGGCAGCATCGATCCAGGGCCTGTCGCTTGGCGCCCGTGGCGATGCCGTTGCCGAATTGCAACGCGCACTGATTGCGAATGGCGTTGACGTCGTTGGCGGGGCGGACGGCGTGTTCGGCCCGAAGACGCTGGAGGCATTGCAAGCCTTCCAGTCCACCGCTGGGCTCGCGGTGTCCGATGTTGTTGCTGACGACACCTTGATTGCACTTGGTCTGATCGAGTCTCCCATCGCCGGTCTGGCTGAAGGTGCTCGCGGCGAGGCAGTGAAGGCCCTCCAGGAGGCCCTCATCGCGGCGGGGATCACCCCGCGCGGTGGTGCCGATGGCATCTTTGGCCCCGGTACGGCGTCGGCGCTGCGCGAATGGCAGACCTCGTCTGGGCTGGAGGCCAGTGGCGTGGTGGACGCCACGACCGCGGCTCGCCTTCTCGGTGGTTCATCATCGGCGCCGTCGGCTGATGACGCCGTCACCCAGGACGCATCTGTCGCGGAGGCTGATGCGGCTGTCGAGGCGATGCCTGGTGATGACGAACTGCTCGGTCTTGCCTACGGCGACTGGGGCGACGCGGTGGCGCAGGTGCAAGAACTTCTGATTGCGGCCGGTGTCGACGTGCATGGCGGCGCAGATGGTCTCTTCGGTGCAGCCACTCGTGACGCGCTGTCACAGTTCCAAGCCTCGGCTGGTCTCGACGCATCTGGCCGCGTTGACGAAGCCACTCTGTCGGCACTGCGGTCCGCGCAGTCCACCTCGGTCGCCGCTGCGGCGTCGCATCC
>RFST01000311.1 GCA_009923855.1 Actinomycetota bacterium | reverse complement strand
GTCATCGCGGGTCTCGTGGCATGCCGAGAAGCGGACATTCGGGGATTACTGTCACGTGTAGTGGCCGGCCGTGGCCTGCAGTGGTGTGGCCGGCTGTCGTACTCGCTGTATCTATGGCATTGGCCGGTCTACATCGTGGTGGCCGATCGCACCGACCTCGACGGATGGTGGCTCACGCTGGTTCGAGTCGCGGCCACTGTCGTGGTGTCGGTCATCGCCTACCAGATGGTGGAGCAGTACGTACGACGGCGCGCGCAGTGGGCACACGGTCGTCGCGGCACCATCTCGACGGCTGTGGCGATGGCTACCGTCAGCATCTGGTGGGTTGCACTTCCCACCCCGACACGCCTCGTGGCCGGTGTCGACGCGACTCGCGTTCTCGCTGCACCGCCCGCTACGTCGACCGCACCTGCTTCCACCACGGCTCCACCCATCGACGATCTGCTGCCCAACGCCCCGCCGCGGCCAATGGCGACGCGGTGAACACCACCGCAGTAACCACGAACGAGTCGACCACCACCACGACGTCTGAACCACAGGCCGAGGTTCGGATCCCACGGGATGTGACCACCGTCCTGTGGCATGGCGACTCGGTCGCTCACGATGCAGCCCCGGCGATCGTTGCGGCCTTCACCGCGATGGGCATCGAGGTCATCGATCTGTCGTTTCCGGGATCACGCCTCACCGAACTGCCCAACGGTGATGACCCGCTCGAGCGCATCATCACCGCCGCGGAGAACACCAATCCACAGATCGTGTTTCATCAACTCACTACATGGGACGCCCTTGCCGAGCCGATCGCGCAACGCCGCGCGACCGAGCGACTCGCTGAACTCGCGGCCTCGATCAATGCCACGCTCGTCGTCGTGACCGCACCGGTCGAGGCGTCCGCTGTCGTGGACGAGATCGATATTCAGCGGCATCTGGCGATCATGACCAACACAGCGGACACAACCGGCGGCGACATCCAGATCTGGGATCAATCTGGAGTGTTCGGTACGACCTTCACCATCGACATCGACGGTGACGGTATCCCTGAGAGGAAACGCGACGGTGTGCACCTCTGCCCGAGCGGTGCTGCTCGTTTTGCCGTCTGGCTCACCGATGCCACCGCAGAGATGGCGGCACATCCTCCGGCTGACCACACCGCGTGGCTCGGCCTTGATTGGGCTAGCGACGACCGCTACGACAACCCACCAGGTGCCTGTGAACCAGTGCCGTCGGACTAGACCGCCGCGGCTGATTACCCTCGGGGCATGACGGATCTTGCGAACTC
>RFST01000032.1 GCA_009923855.1 Actinomycetota bacterium | reverse complement strand
TCATCGGCGCGGAACGGGCGATGGAACCACATGGCATGGTCCAAGCTGGCCATCTGTACGCCATCGAAGAATGTGCGACCGTGCGGCAGCAGGGTCGTGTCCAGCAAGGTCATAT
The DNA here is from genome assembly GCA_009923855.1 of Actinomycetota bacterium. Taxonomy (GTDB): domain Bacteria; phylum Actinomycetota; class Acidimicrobiia; order Acidimicrobiales; family Ilumatobacteraceae; genus Casp-actino5. The sequence continues at coordinate 13,389 of RFST01000032.1, read as the reverse complement.
CGCTCGCATACGTGACGATGCAGGCGTGCAGAACCGGGTCGTGGGGCAGTTCACCGTCGGCGCGCAACCAGACCATCTGATTTGTGGAACGGGCATCGCCGCGCGACAGGGGATCGGAGTCGACGTAGCGCATATCGATTGGACGTGGCAGGTCAATGGCTGGCCCCAGCCGATCACGGTGCGGTTCCATACGCGTGGCGAAATCCGGCAGCGATTCGGGATCGGGCGCAGCACGTCCCGCGGGGCTCTGATGATCAAGGCCGGCCTCTTGGTCGTGGAAGCTGGCCTGCAGGTTGAAGATGGCCCGCCCATGTTGGATAGCAACCACTCGTCGGGTCGAAAAACTACGGCCGTCACGAATGCGATCAACCTCATACAAGATGGGGACGAGCGGGTCACCCGGTCGAAGGAAATAGGCGTGCAGCGAATGCACCATTCGTCCGGGTTCATCAACGGTACGTGCCGCAGCCACCAGTGCTTGACCGGCCACTTGACCGCCGAAGACCCGCTGGCGTTCCTCATCGGGCGAGCGACCGCGGAACAGGTTCACCTCGATCGGTTCGAGATCGAGCAGGCGGATCAGGTTGTCGAGCGCGGCGGCCACGTGCACATCCTGCCATCTGTCGACCCTGCGGTGATGACGGGACCCGAGCCTAGGCTCGCAGCGTGATCCTCGATCCACATCGTGCAGCTGCCCTATCGGCCACTAGGGGTTTCATGCCCGACGACGAGGGTGCGGCACTGCATGCTGCAGCCCTGGTTGCGGTAACCGAGATGCCGGGATGCCCAGTGGTTGAGGTGGGGACGTATTGCGGCCGATCAGCCATCTGGCTCGGTGATGCGGTGGAACGCGCTGGCACCGGGTCGCGCGTGTTGACCATCGACCATCACCGCGGTTCCGAGGAGATTCAGCCGGGCTGGGAGCACCATGACCCCACCGTTGTCGACCCCACAACTGGCCGCATGGACACCCTGCCTTTTGCCCGTGCGGCTATCGAAGCTGCCGATCTCGCCGCGACCGTGGTACTCGTGGTCGCGACGTCGATGGACGCTGCATCGTTGTTGGCCGCCGCTCCGGCCATGGTGTTCATTGACGGTGGCCACGGCGATGACGAAACCCGCGCCGATGCCGCAGCGTGGCTAGCCAAGGTGCCGATCGGTGGCTACCTCGCCGTGCATGACGTCCATGATGACCCCTCCACCGGAGGTCAGGCACCACGCCGGTACATCCATGACCCTGCTGTCGCCGCCGGTTTCGAACCGGTGTCGACCACCGGATCGCTCAGGATTCTCGTGCGACGACGCCTGGGCGTTGCTCCATAATCGCGAACACCGCGGCGGCGAGAAGCATCGTGCCTCCGCCCACGATGGCCAGGGCGATGGGAGCCACCTCGTACATTGCACCACCCATCACCGGACCGACCACCCGGCCGGCAGCCATATACGCCTGGGCGTCACCGGCGCGCTCTGCGGGGTAGCGGGAGTGCCGGGCAAGGGTGGAAAATGCCGCTGGTAGGGCCATCCAAAATGCGAAACCCCAGATGGTGAGCGCGGCGATGAACAGCGGCCCGATGTGCACGGCCGCCACGATGACCGCACAGGTGGCGGTGACACCAACCCAGAGCGCAGCGTGACGTCGCTCGCCGCGCCACCGCGCCGACGGGATGCCGACGATGTTGTTGGCCGAGAACACCAGCGACACGACTACAACGCCGAGCCCTACCTCGTCGGTACCGATGGCCGCTGCATAGATGAATACCGACGATCCGCCAAAGGTCAATAGGCCGAGGGCGACCAGCATGGCTACAGCGGCGCGCGTTGGACGATGCCGTTGTGAGGCGATGCGGTCGGGTGAGTCCAGCCGGGAGGTGCCAACGAAGGCAAGCGGCACCAGATGAATGACGCCGAGGCCGATGAACACCCAATCGGAGCCGGCAAGATCCATCACCGATGACAGCAGCGGTGAGGCAACAGTTCCCACCAGGGGACCGATGACAGCGATATCGCCGGTGCGTTGATCGTCGCCGAATACTTCGGCCCACGCAATCCAGGCAATGGCCCCGAGCGAGAGGCCACTGATGACGCGCACACCGATGAGCGCTCCGAAAGGGACGAGGGCCGAGGTGACATTTGCTGCCGCGCCGAGGAGAACCGCCCACACCACGATGCGGCGACGGGGACGCAACAACCGGCCAGCTCCCCACGAGGCGATCACGAAACCCGCCAACTGAGCAGTGGAGATGATGCCGACTCGGCTCGGTCGCATGTCGTAGGTATCGGCCAACCCGGTGATTAAGAACGGCGTTGCGGTGAAGACCACCGTGGAGACAGCGGTCGCCACGATGACGAGAGGCGAGACATTCGGTCGGAGGGCCGAGAGCACCCGCAGTGGGGTCTGGAACATGTCAGTGTGTCGCGGCCATATCGGCGCGGGCGTCGGCGATCACGGCGCGCACTCGGTCGCGGAGCTCGTCGATCTCATCACGTCCGGCGTCGGGTCGGTGGGGAACATCGATGGGGTCAAGCACCCTCAACGTCGCCGTTGTCGCGCCGAAACGCCAGTCATGCTTGACGAGTGCGGCTCGCGTTCCGTGCACGGCGATGGGCAGGATCGGTGTACCGGAGCTGAGCGCCATATTGAACGCGCCATCGCGGAACTCGCCGAGTTCGCCGTCGGCCGACCGGGTTCCTTCAGGGAACAACATGACCGAGACACGGTTCTCCAGCCGTTCCGCAGCGTCGGCGTAGACGCGCGCACCTGAACCAGAGGCCCCGCGCACCAGTTGGATGTCGCGGGCCATGCGCATCAACCACCCGACAAGGGGAATCTTGAAGAAGGTTTGTTTCGACACCCATTTCATCTCCATCGGGAGATGAGCGATGAGCAAGATGTCGACAAAACTTTCGTGGTTGGCCACCACGATCCACGGGCGTCGACGGTCGGCCGGCACCGCACCTTCGATTCTGAAACGCCACAGTGGGTTCAGGCGCTGATGCACCACAGCAACCTTTCGGAACGCGAGCCCGGCGTGGTAGGCGCCGCGGTCGAACGGTGCGGTGACCACGCGGATCACCGCAACGACGGGAACGGCGGCGATCACGGTGATGCCCAGCACGAACCACGCCCATATCGACAGCACCGTGCGACCGGCGACGCTGTGCATGAAACGTTCCACGGCGTCGAGTGTAGAAGCGCGTCTGTGGCTCAGAGCCGATGGTTTGGGCGGCGGCGGGTCAGGCCCGACCGGTCGGCACGTCGTGGCGGAACAGCCGAGCGGCCGGCGATGTGCCCACGATGGCGTCAGCGGCCAAGATCACGGCGGCAGCGGTGTACGAGCTGCGCTCATCGGCGGGGAAGGTGATGCCCTGGGGATGAGCGATGCCGGTCCAGTAGCCGCCATCGTCGCAGCGGTGACCACGGGTCCATTCCAGAAGGTCTTGCGCCTGATCGGTGAGACCCGCAGCGGCAAATGCCATTGACGCCTCGGCGGTTTCCGATGCGGTAATCCAGTCCTCGTCACTCACGCAGCGCACCCCGAGGCCGTCCATGACGAACGTGGGCCAACCACGCGCGAGGTGATCGGCAGCAGCCTGGCCTTGGAGCGCCCCGGTGAGCACCGGGTAGTACCAATCCATCGCCCATCTCGACTTGTCGGCGAATGCATCGGGTCGTTCGACAATCGCCGTCACCATGTGGTCGGCCGCGGCGATCCAGTCTGGCCGGGCGTCGCCTATCTCGGATGCAAGGGCAGCACCTGAGCGCAAAGAATGCTGGATGCTGGCCGTGCCGGTGAGCAGGGCGTAGTCCCAAGGGCGGTCATCGTCGGTCACCGCCCATAGGACCAGGCCATCATCGCGGCGCTGGGCGAGCACCCAGTCGAGAGCAGTCCGCACCATGGGCCACATATCGCGGGCGGTCGTCAGGCGAACGTCCTCGGGCGCACAACGCACATGATGCACGGCACCGGTGGCGATGTAGGCGCACACGTTCGTGTCGTATTTCGCCTCTTCAACGGTGTTATCGCGGTCGCCGTCGGGCAGGTAGTAGTTGTGCCAGGACCCGTCGGCGGCCTGAATATCGGCGAGCCAGTCGTATGCGCGGCGCGCAGCGCTGTGGTGCCCGGCAACATCGAGTGCCATGGCGGTTTCCACGTGATTCCACGGGTCACAATGCCCGCCGGGCCACCACGGAATCATTCCGCTGGGGGTCTGCAGATCAAGAAGGTGGCGAGCCGACGCGGCGATGTCATCGGCGGAGATCACACCGTCAACCTCGGGGAGTACGACGTTCACGTCGAGGCCTTCGTGGCGTAGTGGACGATGCTCTTGCCGAGCACCGGTGCCAGAACCTGCTCGGCAATGGCGAGAGAACGCGGCTGCTCGATGATCTCGCGCTCGAGTAGCCGGCGGTAGCGCTGCACCAAGGGATGGTCGTCATTGTTGGGGCCCACGGCACACCGCAGCCACCAATAGGGCGAGTGCAGTGCGTGTGCGCGATGGCTGCGCTCGAGTTCAAGGCCCGCGGCACGCAACTTCGATCGCAATTCGACCGCGGAGTAGATGCGCACATGACCGCCGACAGCTGCCGGTGCGTGGTAGTCGGCGGAGAGGCGCCAATTGATGGTCTCGGGCAGCCGAGCGGGCACCGTGGCGGCGAAACGGCCACCCGGTCGCAGTACGCGCACCATTTCGGCGATAGCCGCGGTGTCGTCGGTGATGTGTTCGAGGACCTCAGAGGTGATGACGACATCAAAGGTTCCATCCGCGAAGGGAAGTCGGGTGGCATCTCCACGCAGCACCCCGCCGAATGCACCGGCGTCGATCTCGCCAGCGTCCACCATCGCGGCCACTGTGGCGCGGGTTTGCGCGACCTCCTCGGGTGATGGGTCGAGAGCGACGGCGATAGCTCCGCGACGGGTGCACTCGAAGACGTGGCGGCCAAACCCAGCGCCCACGTCGAGTACGCGATCACCGGGGCGCAACCCGAGTCGGTCGAAGCGGACGGTCAGCATCGTGGACGTCCGTTGCGAGCTGCCTTCTCGCGATTGGCGGGCATGTCGAGAACCTCGCGATATTGATCCACGGTGAGTTCGGCACAGCGGCGCCACGTCCAACGATCGACGACGCGCTGTCGGCCGGCCGCGCCGATTCGATCGCGAGCGACGGGGTCATCGAGAGCGGTGGCGATGGTGGCGGCGAGATGTTCGGCATCACCTGCACGGCAACGGAACACTGTCTCGCCGTCGGTACCGGTGACCTCGGGTAGTGCGCCTCCGTCGGTTGCCACGAGCGGTGTGCCCGAGCACATCGCCTCGATCGCCGGCAGGCTGAACCCCTCGTAGAGGCTGGGCACGACGGCCATTTCAGCTTCGGAGTACAGCTCCACGATGCGTTCGTCGCTCACCCCGGAGACGAATTCGATGTGGGGAGCCAGCCCGAACCGTTCGATCATGTCCATGCTGCGTCCGGGTTTGGCGCGCCCGATGACGGTGAGACTGATATCGCGTCCCTGGGCCCGCAGCGTGGCCATGGCTTCGAGCAGATAGGCCAAGCCCTTCAGGGCCACATCGGCAGACGCGGTGGTGATAAGCCGGCCGGGCTGCCGGGCGATGCCGTCAATCGGCCGGAATAGGTCAGGGTCCACCCCGACGGGCACCAGGCGCATCCGATCGAGGTCCACGCCCATGTCGGTGTGGATGTCCTGGATGGAGTTCTCGCTCACGACGACGACGCGGGGCATCTGTGAGGCCACTTTGCCCTGCATGCCCACAAAGGAATACCAACGCCCGATTGACCAGCGCTTGAAGCGGTTCGGTGCGGCATCCATCTCCAACATCCGGTCGCGGGTGATGGGGTGGTGCAAGGTGACCACGGTGGGGATCAACTTCTCCAGTCGGGCGATACCCCAGCCGAGGCACTGGTTGTCATGCACCAGATCGAACTCGCGCACCCGATGGCGTAGATGGCTGTAGGCGCGTGCGCTGAACGCGAGCGGTTCGGGAAAGACACCTGCGGAGAACACAGCGACTTCGAGCAGATCGTGACGGCTCTTGAACTCCCATGGGGCAGGGAACCGGCCCGGATAGTGATCGTTGAATAGGTCGAGACTGCGCAGCGGAGTGAGCGGCACACGCTCATCGAGCACCGGGTACGGCTGGCCACCGAAGACCTCGACCTCGTGGCCGAGGTCGACGAGGGCTTTGGTGAGATGGCGGGTGTAGATGCCTTGCCCACCTACATGCGGCTTTCCGCGGTAGGTCAGGTAGGCGATGCGCAGAGGAGCGTCATCGGCGGGGGGCGCCGGCATCCGGTGAAGGTTACCGTTCGGTAGTGGCCGCCGTGCCGACGGTCACATGTGACGTGCAGTGTCGATCAGCCCGGGCAGGGACCGCGGAGTTTCATCGGCCCGAACGAGCCGGACATACCGGAGCCGTTGTTATCAGTGGCTTCAAGTTCAGCCGCGTCATAGGAGAGGTAGCCGATTTCATAGATCTCAGTGACTATGCCGTTGGCTTCAGATGGCTCGCCAACGAGTCGACCACCACGGTCAACGTCCGCGTTCGTGGTCAGAACGATCGGTCCTCGCGAGACGTGGTGCGTGACAGCGAATCGAAGTCGTAGGGCGTCGTTGTCGTCAAAGTCGCACGACTGATCGACGTAGGACACGGTGGGCGTGGGAACCTCTCCGGTGATCGCCACGATCGCTTGAGCGCTCTCGCTGGAGATGGTCATCGTGGCCGACGTGGATGGCTCATTGCCGACTCCGCGGTCAAAGCCCACTTTCACAGTGACGGATTCACCAGCGCCGATACTGCCCGGAGTGTCGGCAACGGTGAAGGTTCCCTCTGGGCCATCAACGACGATCACCGGGACTGCTGCGATGTCCCCATTGTTCGTGATCACAAGGTTGAGAGCCTCGGAAATGGTTCCGAAATCAAGAGCGGTGACATCGACAGCGAATTTTGCTGGGGTTGGTGGAGTGGTTGTCGGCGGCGCTGTGGTGTCCGCCGGTGTCGTGGTGGCGGGAACGGTCGATGCTGGTGGCGTGGTGGTTGTCGATGGCGTGGTGGTTGCAGGTGGCGTGGTCGTCGCCGGCGATGCGAGCGTGGTCGGGGTTGCTGGCCCGTCGGCAGGCACGACCACCACCTGCGGGGCGGTGGCGACTGCTGGGGTGGTCGCGACGGGTGCCGGCACCGTTGTGGCCGCGTCGATGGTGGTCGTCGTCGGATCGATGACCACCATCTCCACGCGCTGCTCGCCAGGCTGATCGGCTGACTCTGGCGTGTCCACCACCACGAGTCGTGCTCCGGCGTCAGTGGTCTCCTCGGGTCCGTCGTCGAGCAGGATCGACCCACCGCCGATGACCGCAGCAAAGCCCGCGGCCGTGCCGATGGTGATCATGATGCCGGTGCGAACGGCCCGCGCGGCCGAGCCCAACAGCCGCGGGAAACCGGTGGAGGTATCCAGCCCCGTGCCTCCACCCCCTCCGGGCGTGGGAGCGGGCGTCGACGACACGATGAGGTCGCGCAACTCCAACGGGGCGGCAAAAGCGGGTGCAGCGCCGATGAGCGCCAACGGGGCGTACTTCTTGCGGCTCCGTTCGCAGGTGGAGCATGCGTCGATGTGGCGGGCCACACGCTTGCGCAACAGCACGCTGAATTCGCCGTCCCAGTTCCCAAGGATCGAGGCCAACTCGGTGCAGTCGCGCCGGCCCCGTCGTGCCACACAGAACGCGCCCAAGCTGCGCTCGGTTCGTTCACGCATACGGTGCACTAGGCCGTAGCTCTGCTGAGCGGTCACACCGAGTGCATCGGCAAGATCATCACCAGATAGCCCCTGGCGCATACTCAATTCCAAGACGAGCTGGTCGCGCTGATCGAGGCCGCGTGCGGCTCCGCGGACAAGTTCGGCAAGGTCATCGTGGGCGATCTGGTCGTCGACGGCCGCGGTGTGGTCGGCGGTGGGGGGAAGCATCACATCACGCTCCGGGTCGCCGAAATCCGTCGTGGTCGTGCGTGATCGTCGTCGTGATCGCCGGTAGACCTCGTTGCGCAAAATGGCGAACAGCCACGGTTTCAGACGCGACGGGTCGCGGAGCTGGGCGAGACGTTCCGCAGCCAGAACGAAGACGTCTTGCACCATGTCGGATGCATCGTTGCGGTCGCCGGTCATCGCGGCGGCAGTATCGAAGAGCGACTGCCCGTACCGGTCGTAGATCACGGCCAGCGCAGAACGGTCGCCGGCAAGCCAGTCCGCGACCGCTACCGCATCGGGATGCGGTGCTCCGGTTGTCGCTGTTGTGTCCGTCATGTTGGCCATCCATGTTCGTCCCTCATGCTCTCGGCGGTCGAGAGCCTCTGTGGTCTAGAGGGACAGCGGCGGTGGATCTCGCAATTCTTGCTGATTCTTTCCACCAGCCGGTTCATGGGACCGTGGCGCGCACCGGCAGGGCTGTTGTGGGCGATGCGCGACAACGATGTCGCCGGTGTGCCATGTTGGCGTCGTGCGTGCGGTGGTGCAACGGGTGCTGACGGCTCATGTCGACTCCACAGTCGACGGTGTCACCACCCGAGTGGCCGACATCGGGCCGGGGCTCTGCGTGCTCGTCGGCGTGACTCACGATGACGATGCTGCTGTCGCCGAGCGCATGGCCGACCGGATCGCCGGGCTGCGCATTATGGCCGACGATGCGGGCGTGATGAACCGTTCGGTGGTCGATGTTGCCGGTGAGGTGCTGGTGGTATCGCAGTTCACTCTCTATGGCGACACCACACGTGGCCGGCGTCCGTCATGGATCGCAGCGGCGCGTCCAGAACACGCCGAGCCGCTCGTGGATGCAGTGGTCGTGGGATTGCGTCGCCGAGGTCTATCGGTGGCCACTGGCGCATTTCGCACCGACATGGCTGTAGGTCTTGTCAACGACGGGCCGGCGACCGTGGTCCTCGAACTCTGAGAGCCGCCGCAGCCCGAAACGCTGCTGCAATCGCTGGTGCGAGCGCAGCGAGCACGATGATGGCCACAATCGGCCCGTCACCCAGTCGTGTGTACAGGGTGTGCCCGTGGCGTAGTTCGATGTCGTCACGCAGCACGGCGGTCTCCGATATGCCAGTGCGGGCCAGCACTCGTCCGTCGTTGTCGATGATGGCGGAGAAACCGGTGGGAGCCGCCTGCAGCACCCATCGGCCAGTCTCCACGGCCCGGAGACGGCTTGACGCCACCTGTTGGGTTTGCAGGATCGTCCACGTGTAGCTCGATCCATTTGTCGGGTTCACCAGCACCTCGCCACCGGCGAGCACACCATCGCGGGCGCGCTGCCCGAAGAAGATCTCCCAACTGATTGCCACGGCAGCGGTGCCCACACCCTCGATCTCGACGACAGCGGGGCCGCGACCCGCGACCGCATCACGAGGGATCAGCGGTACCTCCACACCGATCGACGACAACGTGTCACGCAGCGGGACGTATTCACCGAAGGGCACCCTGATGACTTTCACATAGGGGGAGGTCAGCGACCCATCCGGCGCGACCACGTACTGGGCGTTGACAAAACCGTTCAGGGTGGGGTCACCGAAATGAGCAGCCGCCTCCTCGGTGACGCCAACGGTGATTGGTGCGCCGATGCGTGCTGCTTCGATAGCAATGGAGGTGCGCACTGCCGATGACCTGAAGTCGTCGACGTCGATGGTGTTCTCCGGCCAGACCACCAGCTCCACGCCACGGTCAATGGTGGCGGTGGCATCGAGATGTGCAGCCGTGACCTCGGACGCGGGGACATCGAGAGCGGTGGTGCCCTGCGCCCCGCCTCCCTGCACGACAGCTACTCGCACCACGTCGCCGGTATCGGTACCGCGTGGCGCCGCCGATGCCGACATGACCAGTGCGCCGACGACGGCTGCGGTCAGCGTCGTCATTGGTCGTTGTGTTGGCGATGGCCCAGCGGCCATTGATGCGATCACCCCGCCGAGGGCGAAGACACACCACGTGATTGCCAGCACGCCACCGATGCGAGCCACATCGAGCAATGGTCCCGATGCCTGGGCGATACCGAGACTGGCAAGAGGCACCCCACCGAAGGGCCATGTCAGGCGCAGGGCTTCCACCGCGGTGTGCGCCGCAGCCCAGGACCACACTGGGGCGTTGGGGGGAACTGCAACGGCAGCTGCAACGTGCATGAGGGCGAACAGGCCGATCGCCACCGGGTAGCCAGCGGCGGTGAGCATCACCATCCATGCGCATGCCGGCGCGAACCAGGCGACGGTCCACGCCGCGGTGAGACCTGCACGCCGCCGGCGAGACGTGGCACGGCCCACATAGGCAAGACCGGCAGTGCCCGCGATGCCCAACGGCCACCATCCCCATGGAGGCAATGACGCGGCTGTGGCGAGACCGGCCAGCACCGCAATGGGATATGCCGTAGTGGCTGACCGATCGTTCACGTCACCAGTTCGGCGAATACCACGATGCGTTCGGCCGTTGATCCGGGTGGGTGGCAGGCGAACAAGGTGGCGGTCGGCGTCGGTGTCTGGTCCACGATCCACAGAGCCGTGGGCTTGACGACCTCGGTGCCGGTCACGCGGTACACGTGGCGGCCAACGGTGTCGGTGAACACGATCTCGTCACCGGGAATGAGCTGGTCGATATTGCGAAACACCTGGTGGCCGCTGGTGCGGTGACCAGCAACAACGACATTGCCGGGGCCCCCCGGTATGGCTGTTCCCGGCCAGTGGCCTGGGCCGCGATCCAGTGTGGTGAGTCGGATGCCTTCGTACATCGTCATCGACACATCGATGGCGGGAATCTCCAGCAGTGCGAGTTCGACGACCGGCTCCTCGCTGCGGGTGTCGGCTGGCGGTGCACTGGGGGTGGGCAGTGTGGTGGTCGTTGTCGTGGTCGTTGTCGTGGTGGTGGTCGTCGACGTCGATGTGGTGGTGGTTGTCGCCGGGGTCGTTGTGGTTGTGGCCGCCGCAGTTGTCGCCACGGGTGCGAGCGTCGTGGTTGGTGCTGTGGCGTCGTCGCCTGAACACGCGACACCGACCACTGCCAGTGCGGCGAGCATGCCGATTGGCACGAGACGGGGGGAGAGCATCGTCACGTCTCCATCATGGCACCGGGACCACTCCGCAGGCCGAGAGCACCTCACGAGCGGCACGGCGTCCATCGGCGACGCATGCAGGGATACCGATCCCGTTGTAGGACGACCCGGCCACGGCGATGCCGGTGGGACAGCCGCGCTGCACCGCGTCGACCAGTTGGTGATGATGTGGCCGGTATTGGGGAAATGCCCCCATCCAACGCGTGACCCGTACCTCGGTCGGGGCGGGATTGAACCCGATATGGGCGCCCACTTCGGCCAGCACCACATCGGTGGCGGCGGCATCGTCGAGATCGTCGACGGGGGCGCCATCGCGACCTATCGACACCCTCAAGATCTCGGAACCGTCGCGTGGTTGCCAGTGCGCCCATTTGTGTGATGCAAACGACACCGCAGTCACGCGTCGTTGTACCGACTTCGGCACGAGGTAGCCGCTGCGGCCATGGCACGCGGTGGGCAGAGAACCCGCGGGTAACGCCAGGGTCACCATGATGACATCAGCGGTGGCCACGCTCGACAGCAGTTCTGCTGGTTCTGCAGCCACACCCGCCACGATGCCAGCCGCGATGCGTGCGGGGGTGGCGAGCACCACAGCATCAACCGGCTCCCCATCGATGAGGTATCCGCCGCGGGCTGATCTCTCGAGATAACGGACGGGCGCCGATGTCGTCAGACGTGCGCCATCTGCCACCGCGGCCGCGATGGTGGCGTCGACGAGGCTCTGCATACCGGTGCTGGGCGTGGCGAAGATGGGTCCGTCGATCGGCGCTGCTCCACGACGACGGCGACGTGCTGTCAGCGTTGCCGACCGTCCGGCGGCGGCGAGATCGGCCAACTGTGGAACTGCAGCCAACGAGAAACGGTCACAGTCGGCGGCGTAGATGCTGCCGACGAGAGCATCGACGAGGCGGTCGTGGACCTGGTTGCCGAACCGGTGTCGTGCCCAGCGCCCGATCGAATCATGGTCGCGTGGCTCGTGGCGGCGCACCAGATCGCCCGCGGCGCGCACGATGCCGAGTGGACCGAATAAGCCGGTGCGCGCCAACGCCACCGGAGCGGTCGGCACGCCCAGCATCAACCCCGTTGGTAAGGGGTGCAAACCGTCGACCCAGATTGCAGCTGAGGCCCCAGTCGGCGACACCAGGCCATCGCCAGCGGTGCCGAGGCCGACAGCAGTGGCGAGCTCAGCGGCGGCGGGGGAGCGGAGGAGAAATGCGTCGGCTCCTTCGTCTACGGCGTCGAGACCAGCGAACGGTGAGGTCGCGATCACCCCGCCCACCCGCGAGGAGGCCTCCCGGATCTCGACATCGACGCCGTGATGGCGAGTCAATTCATACGCTGCTGCCGCGCCGGTAATGCCCGCTCCGACGACAACAACTCGCGTCATGGGGTCGCAGCATCCTCACAGAGATCGATGACGCGCTGAGCGAGTGCCCCCATCACTGCTGGGTCGGCGTTGACGCATGCGGTGCGAGCGAAGGCAAGTCCGTGGCCCTCGGCGCGCGCTCGTGCCTCGATATCGAGGTCATAGAGCACCTCGAGGTGGTCAGCGACGAACCCGACCGAGCTGATGATGACGCCGGGAACGCCGCGTGTGGCTGCGTCGTCGATGACGTCGAGCACATCGGGCCCGAGCCATGGCTCGGGAGTCCGCCCGGCGCTTTGCCAGGCGATGGAGTACTCATCGGCGCTGAGGCCCACTCGGGCGGCCACCGCATCGGCCGTCGACGTCAGTTCGTCGGGGTACGGATCGCCTGCATCGATGATGCGTTGGGGCAACGAATGGGCGGTGAACCACACATGGGTGCCCTCGGGCATCGCTGCGCGGCGTTGTGCGAGGTCATCGGCGATGAACCCAACGAATGCTTCTTCTGTGGCCCAGGAATCGACGCCGAGGACCTCAACCCCGGCCGGATCGGCCACCGATCGCGTTCGGTCGAGGTACTGACCGATCGAGTACGACGAATAGTGCGGAGCGAGGACCAGCCCGACGATGCGGCTCACCCCCGCCGCCACCAGTTCGCTTGCCGCCTGTTCGATCTTCGGATCGGCATGTTTCAAGCCGAGTTCCACCCGATACGCCCCGGGCGACCGCTCGTCGAGAGCGGTCTGGAGGGCATCGCGTTGAGCCTCGGTGAGTTCGGCGAGAGGCGAGATGCCCCCGATGGCGTCATAGCGCGCAACCAGATCGGCCAGAGCCTCGGGTGTGGGAGGGCGTCCACGGCGGATGTCGGTGTAGTACGCCTCAATCTCATCGGGGTGTCGGGGGGTGCCGTAGGCCATCAACAGCACGGCGG
>RFST01000310.1 GCA_009923855.1 Actinomycetota bacterium | reverse complement strand
CGGTGCCCAACCGAGGTCGAGCATCACGGCGAAAGCAAGTGAGGGTGCACGGTTCACTCCCATATGGCAGTGGATCAGAATCGTTGCGCTCGGACGGCGAGCCAAGGCATCGCGGACCGCGCTCACCCCGTCGGCGAACCAGGCGTCGGGCTGGCGTCCACCGTTGTCGTGGGTAGGTAGATGGACGTACTCAAGTTGAGGCGCCCATTGTGCGACAAGGACTCGGTCGTTCCATTCACCACGCACATCGATGATCGTGTCCACGCCCGCTGCAACCCATTCGTTGAGTTGGTGTTCGGCGGTATCGGCTTTCAAGTCGCCAGTGACGATGAGCTCGTCGGTGATGCGTGTCGGTGTGCGCCAGAGCGAGATGCGGTCGGTGCGTGAGGTGGTCATGGGGATCCTTTCGTTCGGTGTCGTAATGGTCGATCCCCCGCCGTCACAGATGTGACAGCGGGGGATCGACATCACTCGAAGGGGTCGTTGGTCTTCGAGTTGCGGAACGAGGCCGAACGCTTTCGCGACATCTCTCGGCTCGCCGAATAGGCGCGCTTCGAGTGCATGCCGCTCCAGGCATTCGCCTCGAGTGCATCGAGGTCTTCGCGGATTTCTGTGCGGGCTGCGCGCGAGGCGAAGCCACTCACCGATGCGAGGCCATCGCTTGCACGGTTGAGCAACCGGCGGGCAGCATCGGTGTCGCCATCGTCGGCCAGGCGACGAGCCTCGCGGCGATCACGAGCGGCCTCGAGAATGCGCACCTCGTCGACGACGCGCGGGTCAGCACCGCTGTCGGTAGTGCCACTGGCGCCGGCGGTGACCGTAATCGGCACCGTCACCGTGTGGGCCGCAAAGTCGGAGGTGACGTCGACCCACGACAGTGTGAGCTGCGCCACCTCGACGGTGCCTCCAGCTGGCTGTGGACGCGTGTTGAAGGCCAACAGAACCGACCGGGTTTCATCGCCGTACGCATCGCCAAGATCCACTCGGAACGCTGGATCGCTCAATGGGGTGACGGCGAAGTCGTTCATCACCCCAGCGACGGCCACCGCGGGTGTGGGTCGGACCTCAATGGTCACGTTTTGCGCAACGACCCGTCCGAGGCCATCGAACTCGGTGTCGAACACGGCACCGGCTGCGTCGGCACCCTCACACCAGTAGTCGTTTCCGCCGCCTGCGTTCGCGAGTGCTCCGACCAGTTCTTCGTCGTACCCGTCGGCGAACCCGATCAGCGACGTGGTGATGCTGTTGCCCCGGCCGCGGGTGACCATGTCACCAAGATCGTCGTGCTCG
>RFST01000309.1 GCA_009923855.1 Actinomycetota bacterium | reverse complement strand
TGATGACATGCACTCTCGACGGACTCGGCCGCTGGGTGGAGCACACCGTCACGGTGACGGCGCGCAACAGCGCAGGAACCAGCGCCGGCCGCAGTGCAACCATCGTGCTCGGCAACGCCAACGACACGTTCGCAAACGCCAATGAACTCACGGCGGCATCGGGAACCGTCACATCGTCGAATGCATTCGCCACCGCCGAAACCGGCGAACCCGCACACCCATTCGGACCCTTCGCATCAATGTGGTTCACCTACACCCCCGATGTGCCTGGCCGCCTCACCGTCACGACGGTCGGCTCCAACTTCGACACCATGCTTGGCGCCCACATCGGTGACCGCGTCGACGCACTCACCACTGTGGCCACCAACGACGACGCCGGCGGTGCGCTCACCTCTCGCGTGCAATTCGAAGTCACTGCAGGTGTTCCCCACCACATCGCGGTCGACGGGTGGAACGGCAGCCGCGGTGCGATCACTCTGAACTGGATATTCGAACCAGCTGCCGCTCCGGACGCACCCACTGGCGTGCGCGCCGTAAGCATCGGCGACGGTGCTGTGGCCGTGACATGGACCCGCGGCGATTCCACCGTGCCCATCACCGCCCAAGTCGCCACCGCATCGCCCGGCGGCGCCTCGTGCACGTGGGTATCGGGCCCTGACGCCTGCACCATCGACGGCCTCACCATCGGTGACACCTACACCTTCACCGTCGTCTCATCGAACGCCATCGGAGCATCGCCCGCCTCGAAGGTGTCGGCACCTCTCACCGTTGCCGACACCTCGGGGCGCGTCGATTTTGCTGCCAGTTGGGGCCAGGACCGCGTCGACCAAGACGCCTTGCCACTCGATGATCTCTACGCCACCCGCACCCGTGGCGAGGGCACCGTGGTGTATGTGGTCGACACCGGCATCCGCCCGCATGACGAATTCGGCGACCGCCTCCTCGATGGCTACAGCACCGTCGCCGGCGACAGCAGCTGGGTTGATTGCCATGGCCACGGCACCCATGTGGCATCCACCGCTGTGGGTGATCGATTCGGACTCGCCGACGACGCCGTGGTGGTGCCCGTGCGCGTTCTCGACTGCGGTGGTGGTGCCACAACCTCTGGCGTGGTCGCCGGCCTCGACTGGATCCTGACCCATGACACCGACGGCCGACGTGGCGTGGTGAACCTCAGCCTGGGTGGCCCGGCCTCTCCCGCTCTCGATGATGCCGTGGCCGATCTTGTGGCCGCGGGCTTCGTGGTGGTCGTTGCCGCGGGCAACGAAAACCAGAACGCGTGCAACGTGTCGCC
>RFST01000308.1 GCA_009923855.1 Actinomycetota bacterium | reverse complement strand
TTCCCCACAGGGCGAGCGCAATCACGGCGACCATCACGCCAACCAGGGCGATGCGCTCGGGCCAATCGGTGACGCCGGCCTGCTCGGTGAAGTCCTCTGCGAAAACGACGGCGCCTACATAGATGATCACGACACGACCTCACCGGATACAACCGTCGGACGACCGCGGTAAACGACATGGCGTACGGCTCCGGCAAACGACCGATCGAGGTAGGGACTATTCGCGCTTTTCGACTCGAACATCGCCGGAGTCACGACCGTACTTTGGGACGGATCCCACACCACGAGATTCGCGGGTGCACCGACCTCGATGACCGCCCCCTGATCGGCAACTCGACCGATGCGTGCCGGGGTCACGGACATTCGTTCACCTAGTGCCCGCCAGTCCATCAGTCCCGATTCAATGAACACCTGCGATGCGATCGGCAACGCGGTCTCGAGTCCGATCATGCCCATGGCCGCCGCGGCCCACTCACAGTCCTTGTCCTCACGCGGATGGGGTGCATGGTCGGTGGCGATGATGTCGATGGTGCCATCGACCACGGCCTCGCGGAGTGCCATCACATCTTCCGCACGACGCAGCGGTGGGTTGACTTTGTAGATCGGATCGAAGGACGCCACGAGTTCCTCGGTCAGCAGCAAGTGGTGCGGGGTGGCCTCCGCGGTAACCGGGATGCCACGGGCCTTGGCCCACCGCACCACCTCCACCGAACCCGCGGTCGAAACGTGGCAGATATGCAACCGTGAATCGACATGCTCGGTGAGTAGCACATCGCGGGCGATGATCGCCTCCTCCGCGACCGCCGGCCAGCCGGCCAATCCCAATCGACCGGAGAGTTCGCCTTCGTTCATCTGAGCACCCTCGGTCAGCCGGGGGTCTTGGGCGTGCTGAGCAACCACGCCATCGAAGGCCTTGACGTACTCAAGTGCGCGTCTCATGAGCAGTGGGTCGTGAACGCACAGTCCGTCATCGCTGAACACCCGAACCTGCGCCGCACTCGAGGCCATCGCCCCGAGTTCGGCGAGTTGGGCCCCCTGCAGGCCAACGGTGACGGCTCCCACCGGGCGAACATCGACCAGGCCCGTTTCAACTCCGCGGCGCCAGACCTGCTCCACCACGCCGGCGGTATCGGCGACTGGCGCGGTGTTCGCCATCGCGTGTACGCAGGTGAATCCGCCTTTCGCCGCTGCGCGCGATCCCGTTGCGATGGTCTCGGAGTCTTCCCGTCCAGGTTCACGCAGGTGGGTGTGCAGGTCCACCAGGCCGGGCAGCAGGACGCAGCCCGCGGCTTCCAGTTCAACGTCGAAGGCTTCGTGCG
>RFST01000307.1 GCA_009923855.1 Actinomycetota bacterium | reverse complement strand
CAACCTCGATGCCGTCGACTTCCGCGTGATGACGGCGCCGATTGCGTCGCCGGCGGACTGGGCCGAATTCATCGCTCACACACCCGGGGATCGCATCACACGCGTCGATACCTTCGCCTCTCATCTCGCCGTACACGAATGGGTCGACGCACAACCTCGGCTGCGGATCGTTCACCGCGACGGTCGCGTCGAGATTCTCGATCTCGGTGACACTCCTCACGACGTCGATCTGGATGCCAATCCTGAATGGGACACCGACTGGCTGCGGTTCGGCACCGAGAGCATGATTTCGCCGGCCACTGTCTGGGAGCACAACGTGCACACCGGCGAACGCAACATGTTGAAGCGAGCACCCACGCCGAACGTCGACCTCTCTCGGTACGTCAGCGAGCGTCATTGGGCAACATCGGCCGACGGAACCAAAATTCCCTACGACGTGGTGCGCTTGACGTCAGCTGGCGGGGCCCCAGTGGGCCCGGCCGTCGTGTACGCCTACGGAAGTTACGAAGCCTCGATGCCGCCGTGGTTCAGCGTGGCGCGCCTGTCACTCGTCGATCGCGGCTGGACATGGGTACTGGCCCACCCCCGAGGTGGCGGTGAGATGGGACGACGCTGGTACAACGACGGCAAGTTGCTGAACAAGCGCAACACTTTCGACGACACCAATGCGGTGGCTGATGATTTGGTGGCGCGTGGCCTGGCCGATGGCGCTCGTCTTGCTGTGCGCGGTGGCAGCGCCGGTGGCCTGCTGGTGGGTGCGTGCATCTCTTTGCGGCCCGATCGCTGGGCGGCTGCGGTGGCCGAAGTGCCTTTCGTCGACGTGGTCAACACCATGAGCGATCCATCACTACCTCTCACCGTCACCGAATGGGAGGAATGGGGCGACCCGCGCCGCGAACCCTTTGCGTCCTACATCGCGTCGTACTCGCCGTACGACAACGTGACGGCGCGCGACTATCCGGCGATGTTCGTCACCGCCGGACTCAACGACCCGCGCGTGGCGTATCACGAGCCGGCCAAATGGGTGGCGGCGATACGCTCCGTTCGCACGAATGATGCTCCCCTCGTGATGCGCACCGAGATGGGTGCGGGCCACGGCGGGCAAAGCGGCCGATACGAACGTTGGCGAGATGAAGCGCGAGTCTGCGCGTTCTTACAGTCGACGCTCGGCTGATCAGGCGATCGCGCCGATGTAGGCGAGCACCGCAAGCACCATGAACACCACGTTGCGGGCCACGTGTCCCCAACCGAGTGGTTTCGCACTCCACGCTCCGAAACACGCGCATGGCGGACGATGACCGCGACCCAGGTTCACGATG
>RFST01000306.1 GCA_009923855.1 Actinomycetota bacterium | reverse complement strand
TCGTCATCGGTGCACCACACTTCCTCAGTGATCCGCTCGAGGCCGATGTGGGCGTCGCCCACGGGCTCGCCCGACTCGGCGCCACCCGGTGTGTACATGGTGCCCTTCAGGTTGGCGCCCACGAGTTCAAGGGTCATGCCCTCGACCGCGTCGCTTGGCACATTGTCGTTGGCACCTGTTGGGCTGCACAGGGTTGCGTACGGCTTCGCCAAATTACGTGCACCCTCGCTCTGCGTTCCCTCCTGGACACACCAGTTGTCATTACCATCGACATAGACGACAACACTTCGCTTGGCATATCCGTCTGGGTTGTTCCAGCTCGGGTTGCCAGTGATCTTGTACAGCGCTGGCGCGTCGGCATCAGATGAACCCGGCAGGTCCATGTTGAAGGATCCGCGACGGTCTGCGTTGCCCCATCCACCATTGGAGTTGCCTCCCAGATCCGTCCAGTCCCAGCCATATTCGGAGTTATTCCAGGGCAGCGGCACCCACTGCTGCACCTCGATCCATCCGTCGCCGATACCTGGGCAGGCGTCCGACGTAACTGCGGCACAACCGGCATCAGGAATGACGAGGCGTCCCGGCATGTTGCCGGTCGTCATCGCAATGGTGATCGCGCGGCTCTCACCGTAGAGAGCGTCGCTGGTGCAGGTTGGTTCGTTAGCCGAATCATCGAAATTCGCCTCGCCGACACACACCTGGCGGCCGTCGCCCCATCCGGAGTAGGCGTACACACGGAATGTCTGGCGCACCACGCCGATCGATGAGTTATGCGGCGGGTTCACGTTTACCTGATACTCGGTGGCCGCGGTATCGCTGGTGTCCTTATCGAGCAGCGACGTGCCGAACCGCCCCTGATCCTCCGAGTTCTGCGCGCCCCACACACGGCGCGTGTTCACGCCGCCTTCGTGGTCGCACCACTCGTTGGTGGTGCAGTCGGCAATATCGATCCACACGTCGCCCAGTCCCTGGCCCTCGTAGGTCACGCGACCCACGAAGTTCGCGCCGAGAAGCGACACGTTGCTGGTCAGACGCGCGGTCATCGCGGTGGTTGGGCTGTCGCAGTTCCATGCGGTCGCCACATCGGCTGACGTCGCGTAGGCCAGAGTGATCGATGCAGAACCGCAGGCCACGACATACCTATTCGTCGATGCATAGTCGGTCTGATCCCATCCCGGCTCGAAACGGAACCGGTAGACACCGGCTTCTTCGATCAGCGCAGCAAAACGCCCCTCGTAATCCGAGTTGACGTTCATGCCGGCCCAATCCCACCAGTTGCCGTTCCACTTCTCGACTTGCACATGGCTCCATGCCTGTGGCT
>RFST01000305.1 GCA_009923855.1 Actinomycetota bacterium | reverse complement strand
CGGAAGATGCCCTTTCCTGGAGCGACCAGCATCCGCCACGTCGGGTTGGAGTCGAGGTGGGAGATGGTGCCGTGTTCTCGGATCATCGCCCACGCGGCGTCGAGATCGTCGGGCGTCTTGACCGCGAGCGTCTCCACTCCCGGCAGGGCGCGCTTGGCCAAGCCCGTCAGGGTGCCGGCCGGCGGGATCTCAAGGACGGCGGTGACGCCGAGGTCGGCCATCGTCTCCATGCACAGGTCCCAGCGCACCGGGTTGCTGACCTGGTTCACCAAGCGACGCAGCACGTCGCGCCCATCGTGGACCACCCGCCCGTCCGCGTTAGACAGCAATCGGATTCGTGGATCGTGGGTGGTGACGGCGTTTGACAGACGCCCGAGCCATCCCACGGCGGGACCCATGTGTTCGGTGTGGAATGCACCAGCAACCTCCAGCGGCCGCACGCGAGCACCGTCCGGTGGGTTATCGGCGAACGCCTGCAGTTGACTCTCGGTTCCGGCGACCACGATCTGGCCGGCACCGTTCATGTTTGCCGGGGTGAGACCGATTTCCTCGCACCTGGCGACGATCTCGTCGGCGTCGCCCCCGAGCACTGCGCTCATGCCGGTGGCGGTGCGCGCCGCAGCGTCGGCCATCGCCTTGCCTCGTTCGCGCACGAAGATCATCGCCTGCTCGGCGGTTAGCACTCCGGCGCCGACGGCCGCGGTGATTTCACCGACCGAGTGCCCAGCACCGGCGCCGATGGACGAGTAGGCGGTGGAGGGGTGGGGGAACATACTCAGCAGCGTGACGAGTCCTGAGCCGACGATCAGCGGCTGGGCTATCGCGGTGTCTCGAATGGTGTCCGCGTCGGACTCGGTGCCGTGCTTGACCAGGTCGATGCCGCTGACCACGGAAAGCCATTCGAGGCGCTCGCGGACACCGGGCACGTCGAGCCAGGGAGTGAGGAAACCAGGGGATTGGGCGCCCTGTCCGGGCGCAACGACTACCAGCACGCGCACAGCCTTCCGTGGATGGCTACAAAGCTGCCTCCATCATCTAGCCAAAGTCTGGCGAGAAGGTTTGGAGGTTTCCTACAAAGACTAGTTGGCTGGTTGCGTTCGGCCAAGCATGAGGGCAACTCGCAGGGTGAGCGACCCCCGCGGGTCGGTGGGGGAGAAGCCGGTGATGTCCGCTATCCGCCCTAGGCGGTAGCGAACGGTGTTGGGGTGGACGAAGAGCAGTCTGGCGGTGCCCTCCAAGCTCGGGCTTTGCTCCAAGAACGCCTCGGCCGTGGCCAGTAGGTGGGGTTCGCTCGCCAGCGGGGAGTAGACGCCATCGACGAGTTCGTCGCGCGCGGTGTCGTCGCCGGC
>RFST01000304.1 GCA_009923855.1 Actinomycetota bacterium | reverse complement strand
TGGCGGTGATGAACGGCAGGTTGATTTGAGTGGACTGCACCTGGCTGAGTTCGATCTTGGCCTTCTCGGCGGCTTCCTTCAAGCGCTGCATGGCCATACGGTCGCTCGACAAGTCGACACCCTGGGCGTTCTTGAACTGGGTGACCAGCCAGTCGATGACGCGCTGGTCCCAGTCGTCGCCGCCGAGGCTGGTGTCGCCGTGGGTGGACTTCACTTCGAACACGCCGTCGCCGATTTCGAGCACCGACACGTCGAAGGTGCCACCACCGAGGTCGAACACCAGCACGGTCTCGTCTTCGGCGCCCTTATCGAGGCCGTAGGCCAGCGCGGCGGCTGTGGGTTCGTTGATGATGCGGAGCACCTCGAGGCCGGCGATGGTGCCCGCTTCTTTGGTGGCGGTGCGCTGCGCATCGTCGAAGTACGCCGGCACGGTGATGACAGCCTGGGTGACGGTGTCGCCTAGGTAGGCCTCGGCGTCGCGCTTCAACTTCATGAGCGTGCGAGCTGAGATTTCCTGCGGCGTGTACTGCTTGCCGTCGATGTCGTCGCTCTTCCAGTTCTCGCCCATGTGGCGCTTCACCGAACGGAAGGTGCGATCGGGGTTGGTGATGGCCTGACGCTTGGCCACCTCGCCGACGAGGACTTCGCCGGCCTTGGAGAATGCGACCACCGACGGCGTGGTGCGCGCACCCTCAGAGTTGGGGATGACCACCGGCTCGCCGGCCTCGAGGACCGAGACGACGGAGTTGGTGGTGCCGAGATCGATACCGACTGCCTTGGGCATGTGGATTCGCTCCTTGTAGATGGCGCTCGGTGAGCGCTGTGTGGGGGTTGTGGAGCGAAGTGTACGGGTGCCCGCTTCGAACACCAACACACATATCAGAAAACTTGAGTCCTAATGACTTAGGTTTGTTGATGACCGTGATGTGGTCGATCATTCGTCGGCAACTACCTCGAGATTCTCAGGCCCGAATGAATCGGGCAACAACTCGTCCATGGTGTAGATCGCCATCAATCCGTCGGCGCAGGTGGAGATCACCCGAGTGTCGGCATCGGCAAACTCACGGATCTTCTGACGACAGCCGCCACAGCACGTCGCCAATTCGCGACCGGGCCCGATGGTCAACAGGGTGCGGATTCGACGATGACCCGCCGATGCCATCGCGGCGATCGCACTGGCCTCTGCACACCACCCCTGCGGATACGCCGCATTTTCAATGTTGGCTCCGGCGAACACCGAGCCGTCATCGGTGATCAATGCGCACCCCACGTGATACCGCGAATAGGGCACATGAGCATGGGCTTGCACCGCCACCGCAGCGTCGAACAACAGTCGCTGTTCATCGTTCA
>RFST01000303.1 GCA_009923855.1 Actinomycetota bacterium | reverse complement strand
TCGTGTGAGTCGAGGCCGGTGGAGGCGGTCACGAGTTGCACGATCCGACCCGCGAAGTTTCGTCCGCTGCGGCCGTGCTCCATCATCATCTCGGTGCGCTCCTCGAACGGGGTGGCGTACCAGTTCGCGTGAGCCTCGCGTACCTTCGACATCGGGTAGAAGCAGAACGCGGGCTTTCCTTCAGGAGGCAGTTGCGGATAGAGGCGATCTGCGAGGGCCTCAGCCGGCAGACCCTTGGCGTACTCGCTCACCTCGGTGATGCTGAGATAACTAGTGGTCGGGCAGACTCCTGCCGCGCGCAACGCCGACTGCAGACGACGCAACACCGTGAGATCAGCACAGATGGCCATCACGCCGAGGTCGCATCGATGACCGAGCATGGATGCCGTCACCACCTGACATCCGTCTGCTGTGGCCCGTTCCACGGCCGCCGAGGCCGCTGCGACATCCACATCGGGCCCGACGTGACAGAACAGGTGAAGGACGCAGACTCCGGTTTCCATGCGCATGCTTCCACGCTAGCGATGGCATACGCCGAGCACTCCGTGGCCGGTCGCGTGACGACGACGGGCCACCGCGGGCGACTACGCACCGATCTGTTCAGCGACCGCACGGGCAAAACGATGCGCCGACATGGGGTCGATATGGCAGAACAACGACGGCTCCACCGCTTCGACCTCTGAAACGAGTGGGCCATGGGGACCGGGCAGCAAATCCACGCGCAAATACAGCGCGCCCGAATACCTCGCCGCAACGTTCTCTGCAAGAGCGAGTTCCTCACCGCGAGCGACCCGCGATGTGATCTCCTCGGCCGCATACAGATCATCGGCCCACTCGGTGTGCCCACCGAGCAGTGCCGCTTTGTTGAACGCGTGGCTGAACTGCCCACCGATGAAGACCAACCCCACTTCGCCGGCGGTATCGACCGCAGAGAGATACGGCTGCACGACCACAGCGCTGGCCGCGACCAGTGACCGAGCATGAGCGCGGGCGGTCGCCACATCGTCGACGATCCTGCGCGCACCGTTCGCGCCGGCACCAACTGCTGGCTTCACAACGATGTCGCCACCGAGATCAGCAGCATCGATTGCGGCCTCGGTGTCGAGCACCACGGTGGGCACGACGTCCACACCATCGGTGGCGAGATCGACCAGATATCGCTTGTCGACATTGGCGCGGATCATGGCCGGCGGGTTCGCGAGCACCGTGGCGGTTGCCACCGTGTCAACCCAGGTCAAGAACTCGTCGAGTCGACGGTGGTAGTCCCACGTGGAGCGCACCACGGCAAGGTCGTAACCCGCCCAGTTCACATCGGGGTCGTCCCATGCCACCACCTGATGGGCCACACCG
>RFST01000302.1 GCA_009923855.1 Actinomycetota bacterium | reverse complement strand
CGCGTCGATGCCGCCCGCCGTGACGATCCGGCCTTCGCCGGCGATCGCCTCGGTGCCAGGCCCCACAATGATATCCACGCCTGGCTGCACATCGGGATTGCCGGCCTTGCCGATCCCCACGATCCGCCCGTCGCGGATGCCGATATCGGCCTTCACGATCCCCCAGTGATCGACGATCAGGGCATTGGTGATGACGGTGTCCACGGCGCCCTCGGCCCGGCTTTTCTGTGACTGGCCCATGCCGTCGCGGATCACCTTGCCACCGCCGAACTTCACCTCCTCGCCATAGGTGGTGTGGTCGCGCTCGACCTCGATAATCAGGTCGGTGTCCGCGAGCCGTACCCGGTCGCCAGTTGTCGGGCCGAACATGGTGGCGTAGCTGGCGCGGTCGATGCTGTAGGCCATCGCTCAGCCCCCCAGTGCGCCATTCACGGCGCCGTTGAAGCCATAGACGATGCCGTCGCCTGCATAGGCCACCAGCGTGACCTCACGTTCCTGACCGGGCTCGAACCGCACGGCGGTCCCGGCCGGAATGTCGAGGCGGAAGCCGCGCGCGGCGGCGCGGTCGAACTCGAGTGCCCCATTGACCTCGAAGAAGTGATAGTGGGAGCCGACCTGCACCGGACGGTCACCGGTGTTGGCAACCACGACCGTCTTGGTCTCGCGGCCTTCGTTAAGAACGATCTCGCCGTCGGCGGTGAGGATTTCTCCAGGGATCATCGCGCGCCTCAACGGATCGGGTTGTGGACGGTCACGAGCTTCGTGCCGTCGGGAAAGGTCGCCTCGACCTGGATGTCGTGGATCATCTCGGCGATCCCGTCCATCACGTGGTCGCGGGTCAGAACCGTCGCGCCGTCGCGCATCAGGTCGGCGACGCTGCGCCCGTCGCGCGCGCCCTCGACCACATAGTCGGAGATCAGCGCAATCGCCTCGGGGTAGTTGAGCTTTACCCCCCGTTCGCGACGCTTGCGCGCCACTTCCGCCGCCATCGCGACGAGAAGCTTGTCCTTTTCCCTGGGTGTCAGGTTCATGATCGTCCCTCCCGGTCCGCCGTCACGCGAAGCATCGGTTCACATGTGCCACAGGCGCGGCATCCGTTCCGGATACCCCGCGATACGATTTCGAAACCCCGCCCAGAACGCCCCATAGGCATCGCGCAGGATGCGTCCTTCCCGGCCGATCCAGCGCACGATCAGGACGTCGCCCATGCACGTGGCCGCCGCCAGGGTCGCCGCCGACAGCCCGATGGCGTCCAGCAGTTCGCGCGCGACCGCCAACCGCTCCGACGCGTCGTCGGCCACATAGACGAGGCTCGCATAGGCATGGGCACCGTCGAATCCGGCGGGCGAATCCAGCTGCGCCCCGATGTCGCCATCGAGAT
>RFST01000301.1 GCA_009923855.1 Actinomycetota bacterium | reverse complement strand
GTCTGCGCGCGGAAGCCGATGTGATCGTCGTCGGAGCCGGCACCGTGCGGGCCGATGACCCAGAACTGACCGTGCGTCATGTCACCGGACCCGACCCGCTGCGCGTCGTGATGGGTTCGGTGCCCTCGGACGCCCGAGTGCACCCGTGTCGAGAGTGGCTCAACGACCCGGACGAATTGTTGACTGTTCTCGGAGCAGAAGGTCATCTCAGTGTGCTGCTCGAAGGTGGCGCCACCCTTCTCGCGGCCTGGCATGCGGCAGACCTGATCGATCGCTGGGAGATCTACATCGCGCCAGCACTCGTCGGGGGTGACGCTGGCCGTCCCCTGCTCGGCGGCACCTCCGCAGCCACGATCGACGACGTCTGGAGGGGGCGCATCGTCCGCACCGAGCATCTCGGTGACGATGTCCGACTCACCGTCGTTCCGACCACCCGCGTTCACCGCAACTCCCATGGAGGCCACACCTGATGTTCACAGGAATTGTCGAGGAAATCGGCCACATCGTCGCGTTCGATGCCGGCCGGCTCACCGTTGAGTCGCCTGTCGTGCTCACCGATGCCGAACTTGGAGCATCGATTGCCGTCAATGGATGCTGCCTCACCGTGATCGAGTTCGACGACAGACGGTGGAGCGCCGACCTGTCCGATGAGACCATCGCGCGCACGTCCTTCGCCTCAACACGCACCGGAGATGCTGTCAATCTGGAACGCGCCGTGCAGGCATCTCAGCGACTTGGCGGGCATCTTGTCCAAGGCCACGTGGACGGCGTCGGCGAGATCGTTGCTGCGGTTCCTGACTTACGGGTGAGGGTTCCCGACCGCCTGCTCCCTTATTTGGTCGAGAAGGGATCGGTGACTGTGGACGGTGTGAGCTTGACCGTCGTCGATGTCACTGACGGCACATTCTCCGTCGCCGTGATCCCTCATACAGCCGAGGTGACCACTCTCGGGGGTCGGGTGCCGGGAGATCCGGTCAATATCGAAGTTGATGTCATGGCGAAGTACGTCGAACAGATGCTGCAACCCCATATCGACGACCTCCGAAGGGGGAACGAGTGAGCGGATCAGATACAACGGGGACTCAGATGGACACCGAGGCCACACCCCCCTACCGCCTCGACGAGGTCTCCGACGCGATCGCAGCGATTGCAGCCGGTGGCATCGTCGTCGTTGCCGATGACGAGGACCGAGAGAACGAAGGCGACCTGATCATGGCCGCCGACGCTGCCACCCCAGAGGCCATCGGCTTCTTCGTTCGATATACCTCCGGCGTGATCTGCTCGGCATTGACCGGCGAGCGGTGCGCCGACCTCCGCCTGCCGCTCATGGTGCCACCGGTGGCCAACAGCGAAGCGCAAGGGACCGCGTTCACGGTCACGGTCGATCTCCGCGCCGGAACCTCAACAGGC
>RFST01000031.1 GCA_009923855.1 Actinomycetota bacterium | reverse complement strand
CCGCCAACCCGGCGCCGACCGCCACACCGTTGATGGCGGACACGATCGGCGTATCACAGTCGATCATGGTGCGCACGATGTCACCGGCTTCACGCATGACGCGCATCGTCTGGGCGTGATCACCGACCTGGGTTCCGATCCAGTCCAAATCACCGCCAGCGGAGAACGCCCCGTCATCGCCGGTGACCAGGACGCACCGCACCGAGTCGTCTCTGGCGATGTCGGCGAACACGGTGGCGAGTTCGGCGTGCATCGCGGCGTCGGTGGCGTTCATACGCCCTGGGTTCGACAAGGTGATGATCCATACGCCGTCACCGTCGTCGGTGAGGCGCAGCCGTTCGTAGCGGTCGGTCCAATGTGGGGCGGCGGTCACGCCAGCGAGCCTACGCGCCAGCGGCAGCTGCAATCCCTGCGGCGTCGAGGCCATGCCGGGCCAAGATGTCGTCGGGCGAGCCGTGGGCGAGGAACTGCGTGGGCAGCCCCAGCACACGAATCTCCGGTGTCGCGCCATCGGTGGCGCGAAGCGCATCGGCTATGGCGGCGCCGATGCCGCCGGCGGCGATGCCGTCCTCCACCGTGACGACACGGTCGTGGCGTGCAGCGTCGGCGACCATGTCGGCGTCCAGCGGCGAGCAGCAGCGCACATCCCACACGGTGACCTCCACACCCTCGGCAGCCAGTTTTTCTGCGGCGGCCACCGCATCGACCAGAGTGCGCCCCACAGCGCAGATGCACACCCGGGCCTCGTCGTTGTGGCGAACACGGCGAGCGGAGATCCCCGAACCGACCTCGTCGGCTTCGG
Organism: Actinomycetota bacterium; assembly: GCA_009923855.1. GTDB lineage: Bacteria > Actinomycetota > Acidimicrobiia > Acidimicrobiales > Ilumatobacteraceae > Casp-actino5. Next base: position 12,908 of record RFST01000031.1, on the reverse strand, counting down.
CGCGGTGTGCGGCACCGCGCGGATAGCGAATGGCGACGGGCCCGTCGTCGGCCAGCGTGGCGGCGTCGGCCACCATCTGTTCCAGTTCCAGATCGCTCGACGGAGCCAAGACCCGCATGCCGGGCACCTTGGAGAGCAACGCCATGTCGTAGACGCCGTGATGGCTGGCACCGTCGGGTCCGGTGACGCCGGCTCGGTCGAGGCAGAACACGACCGGCAGTCGATGCAGTGCGACGTCATACACCACCTGGTCCCACGCGCGCGACAAGAAGGTGGAGTAGATCGCTACAACGGGTCGCAGGCCGGCCATTGCCATGCCTGCGGCTGCGGTCACCGCGTGCTGTTCGGCAATGCCGACATCGAAGACCCGCTCGGGGTGCATCTCCTGCAGCGGGAGCAGCCCGGTGGGCCCGGGCATGGCGGCGGTGATGGCCACCACGCGGTCGTCGGCGTCGGCTAGACGACAGATCGCTCGAGAGAACGACTCGGTGTATCCACTCGGGCCGGATTTTGGCGGTCCCGACATCGGGTCGAAGGTGGGGGCATCGTGGAGGTGCTTCTCGTCGTCATCTTCGGCGGGCAAGTAGCCGCGCCCTTTTGAGGTCAGCAGGTGCACCACGATCGGGCCCTCGCTCGACAGTTCGATCGCGTTATGCAGCGCGTGCTCCACGGCTGCGATGTCGTGCCCGTCGACCGGGCCGGTGTAGCGCACGCCGAGCGCCTCGAAGAACGCGGGGGGCTGTAAGAACTCGCGCACACCGGCTTTGAGTGCGTCGAGAGCGCGTTCGGCCTGTGTTCCGACACCGGGCAGGTCATGCAGGAACCGTTCGATGCGACGTTGACGTCGCACGTAGACCGGGTTCATACGGATATCGGTGAACACATGTGACAGTCGATCGGTGAGTCGATCGACCACGGTGGTGGGTTCGTCTGGAGTTGGGCCACCGTCGTTCCACAGGTTCGACACCGTGGGTGCGTACGACCGGCCGTTGTCGTTCAACACGATGATCACCCGACGTCCGCTGTGACCGAGGTTGTTCAGGGCTTCGAATGCCATACCGCCGGTCATTGCGCCGTCACCGATCACCGCGACGATGTGGCGATGATCGTTACGCCCGGCATCGCGGGCAACAGCGAGCCCGAAGGCATAGCTGAGCACCGTGGAGGCATGACTGTTTTCGATGAAGTCGTGGCGACTTTCTTCGCGGCTGGGATAGCCCGATAGTCCGCCGCCTTGGCGCAACTCATCGAAACGGTCGCGGCGCCCGGTGACGATTTTGTGCACATAGGCCTGATGGCCGGTATCCCACAGCACGGCATCGGTGGGTGAGTCGAACACCCGGTGGAGAGCGAGCGTCATCTCGACAGCGCCGAGGTTGGAGCCGAGGTGGCCGCCGGTGACGGACACCTTTTCGACGATGAACTGGCGGATCTCCGCCGCCAACTCGTCGAGTTCGGGGTGGGAGAGTGCGCGCAGATCCCGTGGTTCGCTGAGGCGCTCGAGATGCATGCAGATGCGACGCTACCGGCGCTGTTGGAACCTGTCGCACTCGTGCTGTGGTCTGCGCTCACCTAGAGTCGCGCCCGTGACCGAGATCACCGGACATCCAGGGGTGCAGACCACAGCGGTCATGCGAGCCGCTGGCGTAGATCATCTCTTTACGTTGAACGGTGCCCACATCTGGCCCTTTTACGAGGGTGCCCGCGACCGGGGAATGCGCATTGTCGACACGCGCCACGAGGCGACCGCGGTATTTGCCGCCGAAGCCTGGGCGAAACTCACCCGCGGTCCGGGCTATGCAGCATTGACCGCTGGCCCCGGCGTCACCAATGGTGTGTCGGCGATCACGTCGGCGGCGTTTAATGGGTCGCCGGTGGTGGTGGTTGGTGGTCGTGCCCCACAGCTGCGGTGGGGCTCAGGATCGCTTCAGGAGTTCGACCATGTGCCGGTGCTGGCACCGATTGTGAAAGAGGCCCGCACGGTGACCGACCCGGCGACAGCCGCCGATGTGATGTGCGACCTGGTGGCATCGGCGGCGACGCCAGGCCGGGGTCCGGTATTCGCCGATTTTCCACTCGACACGTTCCAGCCGCACACCGTGGAACTCGACGAGCAGTGGTGGTCGCAGGTCGATACTGGGTCCGAGCCCGATCCCGATGCGCTGGCTGCAGCGGTTGCGGTCCTGTCGTCGTCTGAACGCCCGGTGATGATGGTGGGCTCAGATGCGTACTGGGGTGACGCCGATGTCGGCATTCTGGCCACGGCAACCGCGTGGGATATCCCGTGTTATGCGAACGGCCTGGGACGTGGCGTCATGCCGGCGCGCCACCGACTCGGGTTCATGCGCACGCGCGGCCTGTGGCGCTCCCGTGCCGACCTCATCGTGGTCGTTGGAGCCCCCCTCGATTTCCGTTTGTCGTTCGGTGACTTCGGTGGCACGCCCGTGGTGCACCTCGTCGACCATGAGTCCAAGCGCGCGTCCCATGTTGAGGGCGTCGTCACCGTGGTCGGCGACATCTCGAGGTCGCTCATGCATCTGGCGTTGGAGGCGCCCGCGTCGATGCGCCGTGATGATTGGGTGGGAGAAGTCCGTGCGGCCGAAGATGCCGCGGCCGCGACCGATCGTGCGCTGCTCGACGATGACCACGATCCGGTGCGCCCGGGTCGTGTGTATGGCGAACTGCAACGACGACTCGCCGACGATGCCGTGGTGATTTGCGATGGCGGCGATTTCGCGTCGTACGCGGGCCGTCTCGTCGAGATGTCGCGCCCGGGATGCTGGCTCGACACCGGTCCCTACGGATGCCTTGGCAATGGGTTGGGGTACGCCCTCGCGGCCCGCCTTGCCCGACCGTCGTCACAGGTGGTGTTGTTACTCGGCGACGGCGCCGCAGGTTTCTCACTCATGGATGTCGACACGCTGGTGCGCCATCGACTGCCGGTGGTGATGGTGGTGGGGAACAACTCGATGTGGGGTCTCGAGAAACATCCCATGCAGATGATCTACGGCTGGGACGAGGCCTGTGACCTGGCACCGGGGACGCGATACGACGAGGTCGTTCGGTCTCTCGGGGGCGACGGAGAAACCGTCACCCGACATGACCAGGTGGGCCCGGCCTTGGACCGGGCGTTTGCGTCATCGGTGCCGTATCTGGTGAACGTGCTCACCGATCCCGACGACATGTACCCGCGAACGTCGAACCTCGCCTAGGGCAGCCGCGCGATGCGCCGCTCTCAGCTCGGGGTGGTGGTCGCGCCGCAGCACTTCGACATGAAGCGCTCCAGATCAACCAGCACCCGGGTGACCCGACCGGCCGCTACGAGGCCCCCGTCGTCGGTCACCGACACGGTGAAGTGCAGGCGACGACCTTCGGTGCGGTCGAGCACGGCTTCGGCGCGAACGGATGCTCCTACGGGAGTCGGCTGCAGGTGATCGATCTGCACGCGCATACCCACGGTGGTCGCATCGTCGTCGAGGTGACCGGCGAGAGCGGTGCACGCAGCTTGTTCGCAGAGGGCCAACAGTCGTGGGGTACCGAGCACATCGATGTCGCCTGAGCCGAGAGCGCGCGCGGTATCGCCGTCGGTGACGGTCAGGGTTGATTCACCGCGGAGGCCCACCGGTACGTTCACGGACCACGACGCTAACCGATCCGCGACGACGCCGACACATGTCCGCTCTAGCATGTCCGAATGATCGACGGTGATGTTCTCGAACGCGTCCTGTCCGCCGCCACGCGTCGCGGGGCAGCCTTTGCCGAGGTATTCGCCGAAGATCGCCGATCCACCGGTTTCTCCTTCGATGAGGGGCGTGTCGATCAGGTGACCTCAGGACGCGACCGTGGTGCCGGTGTGCGAGTGGTGGTGGGCGACACCACCGGGTACGCCCATACTGCAGATCTGTCCGAGGCATCGTTGATCGCCGCGGCCGAAGCGGCTGCGGAGGCCGCAGGTGTGGGAGATGGCGCCGCACGTGTGATCGCTCTCGACGGTTCAGGTCCGCGTCGCCATCCGGTCGGGGAGGTGCGCGTCGATCCGCGATCGATCCCCAAAGACGCCCGCGTCGATCTGTTACGCGCGGCCGATGACGCTGCGCGCGCCTACGACCCGCAGGTGGTGCAGGTGTCCGCAGGTGTCGCCGACAGCCGTCGCCGCATACTGGTGGCGAACACTGATGGATTGCACGCCACCGATGAGGTCACTCGGGTGCTGTTCCGGGTGAACGTGGTGGCTGACGCCGACGGCGGCAAGCAGACGGGCTATCAATCGATGGGGCGGACCATCGGATGGGAAGCCTTCGATGAGTACGACGTCGCGGCCATGGGAAGTGACGCAGCGCGCCAGGCGGTCGTGAAGTTGCGTGCCCGCCCGGCGCCCACGGGTGCGATGCCGGTGGTCATCGCCCGCGGAACCGGCGGGGTTCTTTTCCATGAGGCGTGCGGTCATGGCCTCGAAGCCGACCACATCGCCAAGGATGCCAGCGTGTACGCCGGCCGGATGGGTGAGTTGGTGGCCTCGGAACTGGTCACGCTGGTCGACAATGGCTCAATGGCCGGGGAGTGGGGAGCGCTCGGCATTGACGACGAGGGGCATCCCACCCAACACAACGTGCTGATTCAAGATGGCATTTTGGTCGACTACATGTGGGACCACCTTCGTGCTCGCGACGCTGGTCGGGCCCCGTCGGGAAATGGGCGACGCGAGTCGTATGACTGTCTGCCGATGGTGCGGATGACGAATACCTACGTTCTCGCGGGTCCTCACGACCCCGATGAGATCGTGGCGGCAACTGACCACGGCGTGTACATCGCCGAGCTCGGTGGCGGGTCGGTGAACACCGCCACCGGCGACTTCGTGTTCGGTATGCGCGAGGCCTACCTCATCGAGAACGGCCGGATCACCGAACCCTTGCGCGAAGGAAATCTGATCGGCAACGGCCCGCAGGTCCTGGCCGATATCGACATGCTGGCAGGTGACTTCGCCATGGGGTCGCCGGGCACATGCGGCAAAGATGGCCAGGGTGTGCCCGTGGGCGATGGGCAACCGACGCTGCGCGTGTCATCGATGACGGTGGGCGGCACGGCGGCATGAGCGTCGATATCGCCGACCTTGTTGCATCGCTGGCTGCTGCTGCGCGGCCCGAGGAGCAGATCGAGGCCTACGCGTCGCGAGGGTCATCCACCGAAGTGCGGGTGTGGCGCGGACAGGTCGAGCATTTCGTCTCCGCAGCATCCGAGGGTGTGGGCGTGCGTGTGGTGTCGGGCGGGCGTACGGGGTTCGCCTATGCCGGCACCCTCGAGGCCGATGCGGTCGCGGAGGTCTTGGCCGAGGCCCGCGAGAACGTTGCCTACGGCACCGCTGACCCGGATGCAGGTGTGGCCGAACCCGATGGGGTCGAGCCGGTGGATATCGAGTTGTGGAGCGATGAACTCGACCGGTTCGCCACCGCCGACAAGATTGAACTTGCACTTGAACTCGAGCGCATGGTGTTGGCCATGGACCCGCGTATCCGGGTCGATGATGCGAACTACATCGACGGTGGCGGTGAGATGGCCGTCGCCACCTCAACGGGCATCGTGCGCCACCGTCGAGGGAACTCGTGCCATGTGTCGGTGTCGACCCTTGCCGATGATGGTGACGAGACCCAGACCGGCTTCGGGTACTCAATTGGTGATCATCCTGGTGAGTTCGACCTTGAACGGGCAGCGCGTGAGGCCGTGGAACGGGCGACGCGGCTACTCGGCGCCGAGAAGCCGCCGTCGGAGCGCACCACGGTGATCTTCGATCCCTTCGTCACCGCGCAACTGTTGAGCATCATCGGCTCGACGCTGAACGGTGAGGCGGTGGTGCGAGGTCGCAGCCTGTTCGCCGATCGGGTGGGTGACATCATCGCCTCCGAACTAGTGACCCTGATCGACGACCCCACCGATGTTCGCGCGTACACCGCTACCGATGTCGATGGTGAAGGTTTGGCCACCCGCCGCAATGTGCTGATCGATGCCGGCCGCCTCGACCATTTCGTGCAGTCGACGTACTCGGCACGGCGGGCGGGGGTGGTGTCGACGGGAAACGGGGTGCGCGGCGGCTATTCATCGACGCCGGGAACCGGGTGTCTTGCCCTGCAACTCGTACCCGGGGCGCGATCCCGCGATGATCTCATCGCCGATGTCGATCACGGTGTGCTGGTGCAGAGCCTGTCGGGAGTGCATTCGGGTGTGAACACCGTGTCGGGCGATGTGTCGGTGGGCGCCACCGGAATGACGATCCGCAACGGTGCGCTGGCCACTCCGGTGCGCGAGTTCACGGTGGCGAGCACCATTCAACGCCTTCTCACCGACGTTGTCGAGGTTGGCGGCGACATCGAATGGCTGCCGTCGCGGGCGGCTGGGGTGTCGCTGGTCGTGCGCGATGTGTCGGTGAGCGGCACATCGTGATCTTGGGTGCCAGGGCGTTGGCGGTGAGTTGATGCCGTGGTGGCAGGCGTTGGTACTCGGCCTCGTGCAGGGCGCGACAGAGTTCTGGCCGGTGTCATCAAGTGGCCATCTCGAACTCACCCGGTGGGCGTTTGGGTGGGACGGCACCGGTTCGGATTCGGTCGACCAAGCAGTGGATGTCGCTCTGCATCTCGGCACGTTGGTGGCGGTGGTGGGGTACTTCCGGCATGACATTGTGGCGTTGGTGCGTGCCGGGATCGGGTCGTTCATGCCGGGCCGAACAGTCGATGAGGGCTCGGCGCGGCTGGCGCGGTTGTATGTGGTGTCGGCAATTCCGGCGTCGTTGGCGGGCGTGATCTTCGAAGATCTGATCGGCGACCGCCTCGGCACCCCGACGATCATCGCGGTGTCGCTCATCGTGTTCGGTGTGGTGTTGTTCTGGGCCGACCGGGCGCCCGGCACACGAGATGTGTCGTCGGTTGGCCTGCGCGATGCGCTGGCCATCGGTGCAGCGCAGGTGCTGGCGTTGAATCCCGGCACGTCGCGCTCCGGCATCACCATTGCAGCGGGGCGGCTGTGCGGGCTCAGCCGTGATGCAGCCGCACGCTTCGCCTTTGTCATGGGCGTGCCGGTGATCGCGGGTGCCGGTGTATGGAAACTGGTCGGGCTTGCGCGCGATGGAGTACCCGACGGTGTGGTGTCGGCCATGGTGGTCGGGGTGGCAGCGGCCACTGTGTCGGGCGTGGCGGCGGTGTGGGCCACGTTGCGCATCGTCCAGCGGGTGTCGTTCACCCCGTTTGTGGCCTATCGGGTGGTGTTGGGTGCGGTCGTGCTGGTGGTGGTTGCTGTCGGCTGACGTGTCGATGTCGATTCACCGGGGTGGTCACAGTCGTGGCCGGCCGACCAGAACGCAATCACCGCACATATCGCAACCACGCCACGCATCAGGTCGGGGTGCTGTGCGCGCCAGGTGCGCCATCGCGCACCCGCATGGATCAACATCGGTGGCACACGGCCACCGTAGGGGTCAGTCCGACGATGTCGATGTGCTTGTCGAGGTGTTCGCCGTCGATGTCGTCGACGATGACGACGTGGAGGACGAGTCGCTCGAGGGTGAACTGGTCGACGAGGTCTCTGATGTGGTGGTCGACGAGGTTGTGGTGCTCGACGATGAACCGGACGACCCTGACGACGATCGGGCGTCGTTCTTGTAGAAGCCGCCGCCCTTGAAGGTCACCCCGATGGGCTGGAACACCTTCTTCACCGGCATCGTCTCACCGGTGGTTGGATGAACGGCCTCGGTGAGGGCGTCATCGGTGAACGACTGCTGCACCTCGATGGTTTCGTCGGTGTCGATGAATCGGTACACGTAGGTCGGCATGGCGGTACAGAAATTACCGCCGAAGTGTCCGATACGGTCATGTTGTGCGCATACGTTCCATGGTGATTCCGGCCGCCGGTATGGGAACGCGGTTCCTTCCGGCGACCAAGGCAGTCCCCAAGGAGTTGCTGCCCCTCGGTGATACCCCGGCGTTGCAGTACGTGATCGATGAGGCACTGGGTGCCGGAATCGATCACATCGTGTTGGTGTCGAGCGCGCACAAGCCCGCCATCGCCGAGTACGCCCGCCCCGACCCGGCGCTGGTCGAGACCGTCCGCCGCAAAGGCGACGACGCGCTGGCCGAACGACTCGCCGGTATCGGCCGTGACTGGCGTGCCACCGTCGTGTTCCAAGATGCACCGCGTGGGCTCGGCCATGCGGTTGGGTGCGCCGCCGACGTGGTGGATGGCGATGCTGTGGCGGTCGCCCTCCCCGACGAGGTGATGGGCGATGCCACGCTGCTCAGCCGGATGGTGCAGGTATGTGGTGACACCGGTGGCTCGGTTGTTGGCTTTATGACCGTGCCGATGGAGCAGACCTCGGCCTATGGGGTGATCGACCCCGCCGGACCATTGGTCGACGGTGTTGTTCCCGTGGCAGATCTGGTTGAGAAACCAGCGGCGGGCACCGCGCCGAGTGGCCACATCCTGATCGGGCGTTACGTCCTGACCATCGATGTGTTCGACGAGATCGCGTCCACCGCGCCCGGCGCAGGTGGCGAGATTCAATTGACTGATGCGTTGCGTGCACAGGCTGCTCGGTCACCGTTCCATGGGGTGTTGAACACCGGTCCCCGGTGGGACACCGGCACGCCGTTGGGCTTTTTGCTGGCTGCGATCGATATCGCCGGTCGCGATCCTGAGGTGGCCGCCGCTGTGCGAGCCCACCTGAACAGCGACTGAGTCGGCGTGGCGCGTCCGCGGTGCGCGGGTGCCGCCGGTGAAGGTCATGGGTCAGCGTCGGCGGTAGACGCCATCAACATCGGTGGGAATGCCGTGGTGGTCGACCTCCAGCTGCTGGCTATGGCCGGTGGCCGCGTCGGTAATTTCCCAGGTTGTCGGCGCGATACGGCACGCGGTGTGCTCGGCGACAACGAGGCCCAAGGTGTCGGTGTCCACCCGGATCACACGAGTGCTGATGCCCTCGCCAACGGCGAGGGGGGCGCGGCGCAGAAGGGGTGTGTGGTCGAATCCGCTGCAGCCAACGATCACGTCGGTGGCGCCGTCGAGGTCGGGTCGATGGGCGCCATTGACCTCGCCCCAGCGGCCGCCGCCGTCGGTGCCGATCCATAGGTCGGGCATCTCGAGGTCGCGGAAGAGTAGGAACTGCCGGACCTGCCACAACGGGGAGAGGCGTAGCACCCATTGCACACGCTCGGCCATGGAATGACCGCTGACGGTCCAGGCTTCGTTGTCCCAGCGGACGACCACCTCTTCTCCTTCGCCGCCAACCCATGGATCCCACCGCAGGGTGAGGCCATCGGCCGGAAGCGGTTCGAGGGGGTCGTCGCGCACGGCGCCAGTGTGCCCGATGATCCGAGACCGCACCACCACAGCTGGGTCATCAGCAGATGTGATGTCGTCAGGCCACGGTGGCGGTGGGTCGTGTGGTCTGGGTACCGTGCAATGCGTGATCCCTCTTGAACAGGCTCAGCAGTTCGTGCTTTCCTCGGTCGCCCAGCTCGACCCGGTGACGCTGCCACGTGCCGAGGCAGTGGGACGAGTGCTTGCTGTCGACGTGGTGTCGGCCGACGACGTGCCGCCGTTCGACAACACCGCCGTCGATGGGTTTGCGGTGCACGCGGCCGACGTCGCCTCCGGTGAAGCCGATCTGCGAGTGGTCGCGACCTTGGCTGCGGGCGACCACACCGATCGGGTGCTTGAACGCGGCGAGGCGATTCGCATCATGACCGGCGCTCCGATCCCCGCCGGAGCCGATGCGGTGGTCATGGTGGAGGACTCCGAGATGGTGGCCGACGATGTGGTGCGGCTGTCGGCGGTGGTGTCGTCTGGGGCAGCGGTGCGTCGTGCTGCCGAAGACGTAGCGGCCGGTGAGACGGTGCTGAGTGCCGGCACGGAGATCACGCCGGCAGTGCTCGGCGTGCTGGCCACGGTGAATGTCCATGAGGTGTCGGTGCGTCCGGCGCCGCGGGTGGCGGTGGCCTCGACCGGTGACGAACTTGTCGTCGGCGACGGTCCGCTGCGTCCAGGCCAGATTCGCGAGTCGAACCGTCCGATGCTGGCGGCCGCATTGCGCGAGGCCGGTTGTGAGGTCACCGATCTCGGTGTGATTCCCGATGATGAGGAGCTGCTGGCTGAGGTGCTGACGAGCGCGGCGGCCTCCCACGATGCGGTCGTGACGTCCGGGGGGGTGTCGATGGGCGACTACGACGTCGTCAAGGCGGTGCTCGGACGCATTGCCGATATGACCTGGATGCAGGTGGCAATCAAGCCGGCAAAGCCCTTTGCCTTCGGACTACTCGGCGGCACTCCGGTGTTCGGCCTGCCGGGGAACCCGGTGTCGTCACTGGTGAGCTTTGAGATGTTCGCCCGTCCGGCGTTGCGCCAGATGGGCGGTCACCAGCGACTGTCGCGTCCCAGCGTCGTGGCTGTGGTGGATGAGGATCTGCGCCGCGGTCCTGACGGCAAAACGCACCTCATGCGGGTGCGTGCCGACTTCGCCGACGACGGGCGTTGCCATGTGGTGCCAGTGCGTGCTCAGGGCAGCCACCAGTTGGCGGCAACCGCGACCGCAAACGGAATTGCGGTGGTTCCCGACGGCGACGGTCTGCCCGCGGGTACCGAGGTGGCGGTTCTGTTGCTCAGTTGAGCGACTAGGTTCGGGTTCACCACTCGCGGCCCATCGATACGGGGGCGTAGGCTGGGGTCATGGGAGGAGAGGCCGTCGATCTCGTCGACCCCTTCGGGCGCGTTATTCGAGATTTGCGGATCTCGATCACCGATCGCTGCAATTTTCGCTGCACCTATTGCATGCCCTCAGAAGGAATGCAATGGCTGCCACGCTCGGAGGTCCTGACCTTCGAAGAGATTGAGCGTCTGGCTCGGATCTTCGTTCAACGCTTCGGGGTGGAGGGCATCCGACTGACCGGGGGAGAGCCCACGGTTCGTGCCCATCTGCCGGCATTGATCTCGCGTCTGGCTGATCTTGGTGTGGATGTGGCGATGACAACGAACGGCGCCACATTGCGGAACACGGCCGATGAGTACCGCGCTGCTGGTTTGCGGCGCATCAACATCAGCCTCGACACGTTGGATCGTGCGCGTTTCGCTGAGATGACGCGCCGCGACGAGCTCGACAATGTGCTGGCGGGTATCGATGCGGCGGTGGCCGCAGGATTCGATCCGGTAAAGGTCAATGCGGTGATTGAGCGCGGAGTGAACGACCACGAAATCGTCGACCTGGCTGCGTTCGGCCGTGATCGTGGGGTGGAGGTGCGCTTCATCGAGTTCATGCCGCTCGACGCCACCGGGCACTGGATGAACGACAAGGTGGTCGGGCAGGACGAGATCGTGGCAGCGATCGACGCGGTGTTTCCTGTTGAACAGGTGCCGGCCCGTGGCGCAGCTCCGGCGGATCGGTGGCGCTATCTCGACGGTGGTGGCACCGTGGGCGTCATTCCGTCGGTGACCAAGCCGTTCTGTGGTGACTGCGACCGTGTGCGTCTCACGGCCGAAGGGGCATTTCGTACCTGTTTGTTCGCCACCGAGGAATTCGATCTGCGCGCAGCGATGCGGTCGGGAGCCAGCGATGATGATCTGGCCGCGCGCATCGTCGCGGCCGTGGGCACCAAGTGGGCAGGGCATCGGATCAACCAGGTGGATTTCATCCGACCGTCGAAGTCGATGAGCCAGATCGGTGGCTGAGTCCGCAGTGACGGGACGCGACTAGGTTCTCAGCGATGTCCGAACCTCAGTTCACCCATCTCGATGATGCGGGCCGCGCCCATATGGTTGATGTCACGGCCAAAGATGTGACCCATCGCCGCGCGGTCGCACGCTGTGTGGTGCGGATGAAACCCGAGACGGTGGCCGCAATTACCGCAGGTGAGATGCGAAAGGGCGACGTGTTGGCGGTGGCCCGGGTCGCGGGCATCCAAGCAGCCAAGCGCACCTCGGACATGATTCCGTTATGTCACCCTTTGATGGTGGGGGCGGTGTCGGTTGGATTCGAACCAGGGGTTGACCACATCGCCATCACCGCTGAGGTGGAGGTGGCCGATCGCACAGGTGTGGAGATGGAGGCACTGCATGCCTGCTCGGTGGCGGCGCTCACCATCTACGACATGTGCAAGTCGGCCGATCGGGCGATGGTCATCGACGACTTGACGTTGTGGGAGAAATCGGGCGGCCGATCTGGTGTTTTTCAACGCGTCGCCGATGGGCCAACGGGTGAGTGACATCGCCACAGTAGTTGTCGATGTCATGACAATCGTCGTAGAATCGTAAAGAACTTGTATGGGTGAAATCGTCCTCGTCGTCGTCGCTGCCGCATGGGCAGCCGTTCTGCTGCCGCCGCTGTTGCGTTCGCGGGTGCAGAATCGACCGAATTCGTCGATCTCAGATTTCAACCGGCAGTTGGGTCGCCTGCAGGGCACGGTGCCGGGCCGAGCACAAGCCGGTATGCGTGCATCAGCACGGCCCCTCGCAGCCAATGCGCGGCCGGCCGGCCGACCAGGCGACATGCGCCATGGCACGATCCGACCCGCCGAGACGGTGGACCGACGTCCGCTGCGTCATGGTGACCCAAGTGGACAGATTCAGCGACCCGGACGTGCATCGTCGGAGCTCGTTCGCCGTCGTCGGGCGAACACGCTTGCTGGTCTGCTGCTGTTGACCCTGTCGATGTTGTTCTTGGCGGCCACGACCCAAGAGGTGGTGCTGCTGTACATGTTCGCACTGGCATTCCTGGTGCTGTGTGGCTACGTGTACTTGTTGATCTCGGTGCGTCAGCGCGAACTTGATCCCGTTCGCTCTGATGTCCTGCGTCGCTAACCGACGCCGACGGTACACTTCGCCGCCACGGGGCTGTAGCTCAGTTGGTAGAGCGCAACAATCGCACTGTTGAGGTCAGG
>RFST01000004.1 GCA_009923855.1 Actinomycetota bacterium | reverse complement strand
GTGTGGAGGCACCCAACCGGTGATCGTGGAGTCATCTTCCGTTGGAAGATCTGTATGACAGGACTCGAGGGTACATTTGACCCACAACATTCTTGGTGAAAAAGAACATTGCTCCGCCAGACACGAGGACCTTGACCGCGGGGCGGCGGCACCACGAAAGAGAACGGTTCTGAAGAAGATCGGTTCCATGGAGAGTTGGACTCAGGCGTGCTCGCCCAGCACTCCTGGCCAATCGGCGCAGTGGTGCTTCACTGACCAGTTGGCTGACGCGAACTGACACATTCGGCACAAACCCCGAGAAATCCTGGAGCGTCTTTTGACGCATGCGAGAATGCTGACATCACGACTGGTTCTTCGCGCGGCCGGAGCACGGAAGCACTCAAACCCTTGTGTTTATTACTCGATGCGTAAACCGGAAATGGCGCGTGAGATCACCAACTGCTGGATCTCAGATGTGCCCTCGAAGATGGTGTGAATCTTCGCATCACGGTGCCAACGCTCCACCGGGTACTCACGCGTGTAGCCGTACCCACCGAGGATCTGGATGGCTTCCTCGGTGACCCGCACCGCCACCTCTGACGCCTTCCACTTCGACATCGAACCCTCGGCGTTCTTGAACCCGCCGTTGCGGGCCAGCCATGCCGCACGCCAAATCAACAGACGGCTGGCGTCGATCTCGGTGATCATGTTCGCCAACTTGAACGCGATCGCCTGATTCATGATGATCGGCTTACCGAACGCCTGACGCTCCTTGGCGTACTCCAACGAGTACTCATAGGCCGCGCGGGCAATGCCCAACGCCTGGGCACCCACCGTGGGTCGAGTGGCCTCGAACGTGGACATCGCCGGCTGCTTCTGGCCGGTCGAGCCCTGTTCGCGAGCGCGGGCCAACTTCGCATCAAGACGCTCCTTGCCACCGAGCAGGCAGCTACCGGGCACGCGTACATCGTCGAGCACGACCTCAGCGGTGTGGCTGGCACGAATGCCGTGCTTCATGTACTTCTGACCCTGCGACAGACCCTTCGTGCCCGGAGGCACGACGAACGATGCCTGCCCGCGACCACGCAGTTCCGGATCCACGGCGGCCACCACCACGTGCACATCGGCAATCCCGCCGTTGGTGATCCACGCCTTGGTGCCATTCAGCACCCACTCGTCGTTTGCCTCGTCGTACACGGCGCGGGTTCGTAGGTTCGACACATCACTACCGGCATCGGGCTCGCTCACACAGAACGCGCCGAGCATCACCTTGTTCGCATCGCCGTAGCACTGCGGCACCCATTCCATGACCTGCTCAGGTGTGCCCACGCCGGCAATACCGGCCGCGGCAAGACCCGACCCCATGATGGCCATGCCCAAACCCGCATCGCCCCAGAACAACTCTTCGACCGCCACCGGCAGTGTGAGCGCGGTGGGGTCTTGGAATGAGTTCATCAAGAACTCCCAGCCGTAGAGACCGATCTTGGCGGCTTCTTCCACGACCGGATACGGGAACTCCTCGCGTTCGTCCCACTCGTGAGCGACCGGGCGCATCACCTCTTCGGCGAAGCCGTGGGTCCAGTCACGGATCTGCTGCTGATCGTCATTGAGTGCAAGAGAGAACTCGGCCATGGCCACAAGTTACCCACGGGTAGGAACCGCGTCCACCCCGATGAGGATCTGCGCGTGATGCGTTAGCGACGCACGGTGGTGCCGTCACGGGTGGTCTCCACCGTCCACCCCTGTGACGTCAACTCATCGCGGATCGCGTCCGCCGTGGCGTAATCCTTCGCTGCACGCGCCGCATCCAGAGCAGCAGCGCGCTCGGCCACCTCTGCGGGCACCTCGCCGGGTCCCTCGAGACGCAGACCGACCGCTGCACAGACCTCCATCACCGCCGCGGTCAACGCGCCTGCTGTGGCCGCATCACCGGCATCGATCGCGCTGTTCGCACGCCGCACCGCATCGAACACGGCCGCCATTGCCCGCGGAGTATCCAAGTCATCATCCATTGCCGCGCGGAACTCGGCCATCAAGGCCTCGTCTGGTGCGGTTGTTGCCACGCCGGCCGCCCGTGCCGCAAAGGCATCGAGACCATCGATCGCCCGACCCGCAGCCTCGAGGCCGGTCAACGAGATCGATACCGGCGAGCGATAGTGCGACTGCAACAACACCATGCGGTAGGTGCGCGGGTCGTACGTGTCGATCAGGTCCAACAGGTTCGACACGTTGCCGAGCGACTTCGACATCTTCTCGCCCTCGGCGTCGACGACGAACCCGTTGTGCATCCAGTGCCGCGCAAACTCGCGACCCAATGCCACCGCCTGGGCGCGTTCGTTCTCATGGTGCGGGAACCGCAGATCTTGGCCACCGCAGTGCAGGTCGAAGCCGTCACCGAGCAACCCGAGGCTCATCACCACACATTCCGAATGCCACCCCGGACGACCCTCACCCCACGGCGATGCCCACGCTGGCTCACCAGGCTTGGAGAACTTCCACAGAGCAAAGTCCGCCGGATGCCGTTTCTCCCCGGCACCGAACACCTCACGATCACCGCCACCGGCGAGCATGTCGTCCAATGACTGGTGGGCGAGCAGCCCATATCCGGGCACGTGCTCCACCGCGAGATACACGCCATCGCTCGTGGCGTATGCCGCTCCACGATCGACGAGAGCGCCGATCATCTCCACCATCTCATCGACGTATTCGGTGGCGTGGGGCACATCGGTGGGCCGCAAAACATCAATGCCTTCCATTGCGGTGAACCACACCCGCTCGCATTTGGCGGTGATGTCGCTCCATTCGCGACCCTCACGCTCGGCCCGGTCAATGATCTTGTCGTCGATATCGGTGATGTTCGACACCAACCGCACCTCAAGACCCGACCACTCCAGATACCGCCGCAAAATGTCGTACACCAGCGTCGCGCGACCGTGGCCGAGATGCGGAGGGCCGTACACAGTGGGGCCACACAAGTAGATGCTGACCCGGCCCGGCTCGCGCAGAGCAAGTTCGCGGACCTCGCGGGTGGCGGTGTCGTACAGATGAAGCACACCGCAAGGCTAGTTGCGACCCCGCCGAGGACGACCCGATGACGAATACCGGCATCGGCCGTTCGTGCCGGGCAATCCCTCCCCTAACCTTGTGCCCCATGGCACAGGTTCCCGACAAGCCCACTCTCGACGGCATCGAGGATCACTGGGCATCGGTATGGGACACCGAAGCGATTCACACATTCGATCGCTCGGCCACCCGCGACAACGTGTTCTCCATCGACACTCCGCCGCCCACCGTGTCGGGGTCGTTGCATATGGGGCACGTGTTCTCCTACACCCACACCGACGCCATCGCTCGCTTCCAGCGCATGTGCGGTCGCGACGTGTTCTACCCCATGGGATGGGACGACAACGGCCTGCCGACCGAACGCCGCGTGCAGAACTACTACGGCGTGCGATGCGACCCCAGCCAGCCATACGACCCGAACTTCACCCCACCGTTCCGCGGTGACCCGCCCAAGGATCATCACTCCATTCCGATCTCGCGGCCGAACTTCTTGGAATTGTGCGACGAACTCGTCGAACTCGACGAAAAGGTGTTCGAAGAATTGTTCCGACGACTCGGACTCTCGGTCGACTGGTCGTTGCTCTACGCCACCATCGACGAACGCTCACGTCGCGTCAGCCAACGGGCCTTCCTGCGCAACCTTGCCCGCGGTGAGGCCTACAGCGCCGAAGCCCCCACCCTGTGGGACGTCGACTTCCAAACCGCCGTCGCCCAAGCCGAAATGGAAGACCGCGAACGCCCCGGCGCGTATCACACCTTGGCCTTCCACCGCACCGACAGTGGCGGTGATGTACTGATCGACACCACCCGTCCCGAATTGCTGGCCGCCTGTGTTGCCCTCGTGGCCCACCCCGACGACGAGCGCTACCAGCCGCTGTTCGACACCACCGTGACCACCCCGCTGTACGGCGTGGAGGTCCCCGTGCGCGCGCACCCGCTGGCCCAGCCCGACAAGGGCACCGGCATCGCGATGATCTGCACCTTCGGTGACGTCACCGACGTGATCTGGTGGCGCGAACTGGCGCTACCGACCCGCGCCATCATCGGGCGCAACGGACGCATCCTGTCCGAGCCGCCGACCGACGTGCCCGCCGACACCTTTGCCACCATTGCCGGCCTCACCGTGAAACAGGCCCAACGCGCGGTGGTGGAACAACTCGTCGCCAGCGGCGAAATGATCGGTGATCCCGACCCCATCCAACATCCGGTGAAGTTCTACGAGCGCGGTGAACGCCCGCTCGAAATCGTGACCAGCCGCCAGTGGTACATCCGTAACGGCGGTCGCGACACCGACCTGCGTGCCGCGCTGGTGGCACGGGGACACGAACTGACCTGGCATCCCGACCACATGCGCCACCGGTACGAGAACTGGGTCGAGGGCCTGAACGGCGACTGGCTCGTGAGCCGTCAACGCTTCTTCGGTGTGCCATTCCCCGTGTGGTACGCCCTCGACGCCGACGGTGAACCCAACCACGACGCGCCGTTGCTGCCCGATGAGACCGACTTGCCCATCGACCCATCCACCGATGTGCCAGCCGGCTACACCGCCGACCAACGCGATGTTCCCGGCGGGTTCACCGGTGACCCTGACGTGCTCGACACGTGGGCCACATCATCGCTGTCACCCCACATCGCTGCACGATGGTGCGAGAACGACGGCGACCTCTTCGAGAGGGTGTTCCCGATGGACATGCGGCCCCAGGGCCACGACATCATCCGCACCTGGCTGTTCTCCACGATGGTGCGTTCGCATCACGAACATGGCGGCGTGCCCTGGACGAATGCGGCCCTGTCGGGATGGATTCTCGACCCCGACCGCAAGAAGATGTCGAAGTCGAAAGGCAACGTGGTCACGCCGATGGCGTTGTTCGACACCTACGGCACCGATGCCGTGCGCTACTGGGCCGCGTCCGCACGTCCCGGTGTCGACACCGCCTTCAGCGAAGACCAGATGAAGGTCGGGCGGAAGTTCGCCAACAAGATGTTGAACATCACCAAGTTCGTGTTGAACCTGGCGAGCGACCACACCGCCACCATTGACGACGTCACCCACCCGGTCGACCGTTCGATGTTGACCCGTCTCGATCACACCGTGGCCGAGGCGACCCGTGCCTTCGGTGACTTCGATTATGCACGCGCCCTGGAGCGCACCGAGAGCCTGTTCTGGTGGTTCTGCGACGACTACGTGGAACTGGTGAAGAGCCGCGCCTACGACATCGACGACCCAGGCCGTAACTCGGCGCTGTCGGCACTACGTATCGCTGTTGACACCATGCAGCGCCTGTTGGCGCCGCTGCTGCCATTCGCCACCGAAGAGGCCTGGCGCTGGAGCCACGACACCAGCGTGCACGCCGCCGACTGGCCCACACCGCTGGGCATCGGCGCCGACGACGTACTCGACCCGATTCTCGAGGTGCTGGCCCAGGTGCGCCGCGCAAAAACCGAAGCCAAGGTGAGCCAACGCGCCGTCGCCGAGCGGGTGGAGGTCGCTGCGGCCGATGCCACCGACGCCGTTCGTGCCGCGCTCAGCGTCGGCGAGGGTGACCTGCGCAACGCCGGGTCGATCACCGAACTGGTTCTGATCGCCGGCGATGACCTGTCGTGTCAGGTCACCTTGGCACCGGTGGCATCATGATCACTAACACCGAGCCTCACACCCGCCACCACACGTAGGCCAACCCACCAGCGCATCGATGACCCCCACGACACGACAACCCACGCGACGCACCTGGACGCAGCGCCTGGTCATCGCCGGTGCCGTCGTCGTCGCCCTCGCCTCGTTCACCTCGGCTGCTGCACTCACCACCGGCCACTGGTTGCTGTCACAACGCCAACTCGTCGAGATCGACGACAGCGTCACCCCACTGCCCGACACCGACGGCCTCGCAGATACCGGTGACAGCTCCGATGACGACCCCGCGTCGGTACTGCCCGACAGCCCAGAGCCGGCGGCCATCGTCACCGATGGCCTCGCTGAACCCGATGCGGCGAACTTCTTGTTGGTCGGCACCGACAACAACGCCTGCATCGACCCTGACTCCCCCTACGCACCCTTCATCCTCGGCCGCGAAGGCTTCGGGGAACGCGCCGACGTCATCATGATGTGGCGCATCAACCCCGAGACCGGTGCCACCGCCGCACTGTCGATGCAACGCGATCTCTACGTGCGTCTCGATGGTGGTCGGCAGGGTCGCATCAACCAGGCCTTCGACCCCGCCGATCCAAACCGTCTGATCAACACGATTCGCAACAACTTCGGCATCGAGACCGATCACTACGTGCAGATCGACTTCTGCGCCTTCAAGACCTTGGTCGATGCGGTCGGTGGCGTGGGTATCCCCCTGACCTACCCCCTTCGCGATCGTGGCACCGGTCTGTCGATCGGTGCCACCGGATGTGTGAACCTCGACGGTGATGATGCTCTTGCATATGTACGTTCGCGATATCTCGAATACGAAAACCCAGCCGGTTCCGGCGACTGGGTGATCGACCCCACATCGGACTACGGCCGCATCCGCCGCCAGCAGGACTTTCTGCGCCGCACATTGTCGAAGATGGTCGCCGGCGGACTGTCACAACCATCCGTCGCCGCCGCGCTCATCGAATCGAACCGCGACTATGTCGTCACCGACGACGATCTGTCGATCACCGCAATGCTCGAATTCGCCAATGTGCTGCGCCGCATCGACATCGGTGCCATCGGGTCGTATCAGATCACCGCGACCGGGCGTTCGGTCGGTGGTCAGGCCGTGCTGATCCCTCTGCTGCGCGGCAATGAAATGGAGGACATCTTGGACATCTTCCAAGGTGATGCCACGATCGAAGGCTCGCCCATCCGCCTGAGCGAGATCGACGCCGCCACTTCGACCACGACTGCTGATGTCACGACCACGAGTGTCGCCGCGACCAGCGATGCAGCATCCGATGATGTGACCAGTGACGACGCCGTGACCGACGCCTTGACGAACGACGTGACCACTGACGACACAGCAACCGGTGAACCCACCGACAGCGACGCTGATGCCGCCATCAGCGATGCCGATGCCGTTGCCGGCGATGAGCTGCCCGCACCCGCCGGCGAGTCGGCAACGATCAACCGCTGGATCAACCAGGACGATGCCGACAGCGCAAGCCCCGACGACAACACCATCGGGTGGGTGCCCGACGCCTCCGTGCTGTGTGACTGAGCCAGCGGCTGTCCCGTACGCGCACGACCACTGACGGGTCACCCCACGACGTCGCGCAGCACAGCTGGGATCTCCGACGGCCCCGCCCACGTCGCCACCCGCGCACCGGACGCCGCCGCCAATTCCCTCGCGGCCACATCGTCATCGCGTGGCGCGATGATCACCAGTTCGTCCACCGATGCGGCCGCGGCCACCACATCGCCCGGTTCGGTCGATCGACAATCTGACAACACGATGCCCACCCGACGACCCGCGCGCGAGCGGCCCAGTTGCTGAGCACACGCCAACAGCGCCGCCGCGACATCGGTCGTTCCGTGTCCGCGGAGACCAAGGACGGCATCAACGAGTGCTGCACCACCATCGGGAGTAGGCGCCGCGGGAGCCATTGGACGAAGCACCTCCACATCGTTGGCGAAGGCCACGACAGCGTGCTCGCCCGTGGCGCGCAGCGCCACGGCGGCGGCCGCCATCGCCGCAGTCGCCAGAGCATCACCACGCATCGACCCCGACCGATCGATCAGTAGGCACAGCGACAGATCGGGGCGTTCCAACTCGATCACCCGGAGATCCTCCACCGCGGGACGCCCACCGCCCGCGGCCACACGGGCCTCCACGGCAGCATCCACATCGAGGTCACCGCCCGGAGCCAGTGGGGCCGACACCAATCGTCCCGGCCGGCCGCGACGAGGCGACCCGCTACGCGCCGCTGCGATGATCACCGTGCGGGCCACCTCCCGCGCTCGTGCTCGCAACCGTTCATCGACAGCCGCAGTCAACGTGGCCAACAAGCCCAGCGCCGCATCCGGATCGGCGGCCATGGCCTCGTCGAAGGCCCCCTCATCGAACTCGCCCACCTCGGGCGACACCCGCTCGAACATGTCGTTCCCCGCGAGTTCACGTCGCGACACCCCCGCACGACCCGGTGGGGCCTGCGCACCCGAATGTGCCGCTGGCGGCGCCGAACTCAGCCCGTCGGACTCCCCGCCGGGCTCGGGGCTTTTCCCGCCGCCGGATCCCCACCGTCATCGGACGGTGCCCGATCGACAAACCACCGCTGCCACAGCTCCGAGATGATGTCCTCGGTGCTACGCGACACCCCATCGCGACGCCGTACGCGGCCCGACAGCGCCACCAGTGCTGCATCGAGGGTGACCGCCGGATCCGACACACCGGTGTCGCGCAGGCCGGCCAATTCGACCGCGATAGCGCACATGTCAATCGCACCGCGCACCGACGACCCGGTGACCAGATCACCGTGTTCGCGGGTATCGCGCACCACACCCACCGCGCGCCTCACAATGTCATCTCCCGCCATGGCCACCTGGGCCAGCACGATCGATTCCTCTGCGGGTGCGTCCTGGTATCCCATCGCCACCCGACACACCCGGTCGTACACCGCACCGGAAATGCGTGCGGTGCCGATCGCGTCGAAGGGATTCATCGCCGCCACCAGACGAAAACCGGCCGCGGCGGGCACCCGACCAAGTCGGGGCACCGTCACCTCCCGCTCGCTCATCACAGTGACCAGCACGTTGAGGGTTTCCTCCGGTACCCGGTTGATCTCTTCGATGTAGAGCAGCGCACCGTCACGCACCGCGCGCAGCAACGGCCCATCCACGAACACATCCGGGTCGTAGCCCTCGGCCATGACCCGCGCCGGGTCGAAATGGCCCACCAGGCGCGCCGGGGTCAGCTCAGCTGTGCCCTCCACGAACTCGAATGCGGCGCCATCACCCGCAGCGATCGAGCGCAACAGCGTCGACTTGCCGGTGCCCGGCGGCCCCTCGAGCAGCACGTGCCGCCCTGCTGCGAGGGCGGCACGCACCAATTCGATCTCACGAGCACGGTCGACAACAGCGACCGGCGGTGGCGGCATCGCGACGACTCAGTCGAACACGATCACGCCACGGATGTTCTCACCGTTGCGCATCGCGTCGTAGCCCTCATTGATCTGGTCGAGCGAGTAGGTCCGTGTCACCAGATCATCGAGGTTCAACTGACCCTGCGTGTACAACTCCATTAGGCGCGGAATGTCACGGCGGATGTTGCCCGACCCGAACAGCGACCCCACCAGTTCCTTCTCGAACAGGGTCAGGAACGACCCAGGAATTGCAATCGACTGTTCTGCGACAGGGTGGATGTTCGTGACCACGGTGCGCGACTTCTTCGCGCCCAGCCAGAACGCCTCGCCGAGCACATCGCCGTTGCCCACACCCGCGGTCATGATCACCTTGTCGAAACCGCGACCCCATGTGCTCTCGCCCATGTTCTCGAGGGCCTCGGCAATGGAGGCGTACGTGTGCGTCGCGCCGAACGCCATGGCCTTCTCACGCTTGAACTCCACCGGATCGATGGCCACCACCGCGCGGGCACCAGCCATCTTCGCGCCTTGGATGGCGTTCGCGCCGATGCCGCCTGCGCCAACAACCGCCACGTACTCGCCGGGCTTCACATCGGCGGCATACACCGCCGAACCCCAGCCGGTGACCACGCCACAGCCCAGCAGACAGGCCTTGTCGAGCGGCCAATCCGGCTCGATCTTCACGCACGACGACTCGTTCACCACGGTGTGCTCGGCGAATGTGCCGAGCAGGCACATGAGCGTGAGGTCGGTGCCGTCGAGCAGGTGATGCCGCGCCGTGCCATCGGTGATCTGGGTGCCAGCCGGGAACGACTCGCCGCCCACATCGCAGAGGTTCGAATGGCCCTGAACACACGAGTCACAACGACCACAGGCCGGAATGAAACCGAACACCACATGGTCACCCGGGGCCAGGCCGCGTACGCCCTCGCCCACCTCGAGCACCACTCCGGCTCCCTCATGGCCACCGATAATCGGCAGCGGCGGGGTGGCCCCCTCCAGGTCACCGGTCACCAGGTGTTCATCGGAGTGGCACATACCCGATGCCGCCATCTTCACCAGCACTTCGCCAGCGCGTGGCGGGTCGAGTTCGATCTCTTCGACACTCCACGGCGCGTTCCGCTCGTGGAGGATGGCTGCACGTGTCCTCATGGTCGACCCCCGTCGATCGTGTCTGCGACGACCCGTGGGTGACACCCACGGCGACCCCCGCCGCGCACCAGTGGTGCTGCTCGCACAGTACCCCACAGACACACCGGCGCGCCTCCCCGCAGCGCCCCTCGACCCCGACGGCGCCACGGCGACCGCTGGTTCGCTACGCTCGGCCCATGGCACCGCACGAGAACTCCACGACCGACGTCAGCGTGAACGACGCCCCCGACACCGGCGCCGAACAGATCGTCGAGGACGAACTCGAACTCATCGAGGAGATCTCCATCGACGGCATGTGCGGGGTGTACTGAGCCCGCCGGGACCATGACGGTCCACACCGCCACCATGGGTGCACTGCGGTTACATCCCAACGTCGCTCTGCGCCCCGAACCCTTCGGAGCTCTCGCGTACCACTACGACACTCGTCGGCTGGTGTTCTTGCGCCACCCGCAATTGGTCGATGTCGTGCATGCCCTTCATGAGCACACCGATCTCGACACGACCATGGACGCTCTCGACATCGCCGAGACACTTCGTGGGCCATTCCAACGCGCGATCGCAAATCTGGCCGAGGCCGGCATTGTGATCACCCGCGACGACGAGAAGGACAGCTCATGACCACACTCGCCGACCAGATGAAGCGAGGCCTCGACGCTCCCATCTGCCTCACCTGGGAACTGACCTACGCCTGCAATCTCGACTGTGTGCACTGCCTGTCATCATCGGGCCGACGCGACCCCCGTGAACTGACCACCGACGAGGCGATCGCCGTCATCGATGAGCTGCGCCGAATGCAGGTGTTCTACGTGAACATCGGCGGTGGCGAACCCATGCTGCGACGCGACTTCTTCACCATCATCGACCACGCGACCACCTCCGGTGTCGGCGTGAAGTTCTCGACCAACGGCACCTACATCGACACCGACGCGGCCCGCCGGCTGGCCGCCATGGACTACCTCGACGTGCAGATCAGCATCGACGGTGCCGACGCCGCCACGAACGACCTAGTCCGCGGTCAGGGTTCGTGGGATACCGCCCGACGGGCCATGGATGCCCTCGCCGCTGCCGACTTCGGCGAGTTCAAGATCTCCGTTGTTGTCACCCGAGAGAACGTCACCCAGCTCGATGACTTGCTCACCATTGCCGACAGCTACGGCGCGCAGTTGCGCATCACCCGCCTGCGCCCCGCCGGTCGAGGCGCCGACACATGGCATCAACTGCATCCCACCGACGCCCAGCAGCGCGACCTCTACCACTGGCTGCTCGAACGAGGCGACCGGGTCCTCACCGGTGACTCGTTCTTCCATCTCAACGCTCTCGGCGACCCACTACCGGGCTTGAACCTGTGCGGAGCCGGGCGCGTGGTGTGCCTGATCGACCCCGTCGGCGATGTCTACGCCTGCCCATTCGTGATCCACGATGAATTCAGGGCCGGGAACGTGCGCGACCCCGGCGGTTTCGCTGCGGTCTGGAATTCCAGCGAGCTCTTCGCCGAACTCCGCGAGCCAGGATCCGCAGGGGCCTGCGCATCGTGCGGGGCCTACGACGCCTGTCAGGGCGGCTGCATGGCCGCCAAGTTCTTCACCGGGCTTCCCCTCGACGGTCCTGACCCCGAGTGTGTGTCGGGTCACGGCGCAGCCGCACTGGCGGCGGCGACCACCGCCCCACGACCCGATCAGGATCATTCACGCGCCCGCGCCCACGCTGCTGCCGCGGCCGTGCCGGTCACGCTCGGACGGCGCTGAGCAACAGCAGTAGTGCCATGAGCGACCTGTCGAGCACCGCGGTGGTCGCCATCTGGATTGTGGTCGTCATCGCGGCCTACATCGTCGGGACATTTCCCAGTGCGGTGTTGGTCGCACGCGCCAACGGTGTTGATATCACCACCGCCGGTTCGGGCAATCCGGGGGCATCGAATGTGGCCCGGGTGCTCGGCTGGCGGCGCGGCATCTGGGTATTTGTTCTCGATGCAGCCAAGGGTGCCCTTCCGGCGGCGGCCAGCCTGCTCATCGGTGCGGGCGATAACCCGTCTATCGACGGGCGGGCCTTGGCCTACGCCGGTGCGGCCGCAGCTGTTCTCGGCCACGTCGCCCCTGTTACTCGGCGGTTCCGCGGTGGCAAAGGTGTCGCCACTGGTGGTGGCGCATTTGCAGTGCTCTCGCCCGTGGTGTTCCTCGTGCTCATCATCACCTGGATCGTGGTGTCGAGGTTGACCCGCACCGCCGCCGTGGCCTCGGTCATCGTGGTCACCGCGTTGCCGGTCGGTGTGTGGACGATGGGCCGTCGCCTCTGGGAAGTGCCAGCCACCGTTGGTATCTGCGCCCTCGTTCTCGCGCGTCATGCCGGCAATATCCGCCGACTGGCTGCGGGTGCCGAATCGCGGCTGTGACTCGCAGGGGTGCCCTATTCCTCGTCGGATTCGATCTCGACGAGCAGACTCGAGAAGTCGTGCCGATCAAGATCGGGAAGGTGACGATCGACGACGTCACGCAGGAGGTGCCGCCAGATGTCCTCACGGAAGAAGTGGCGGCCTTCGCGCACCACATAGTTCAACAAGAAGAACCGGTACGCCTCCTTTAAGAACAGCACCTCACGCTCGGCGAGGGGGAACACGGCGTGATACGCCCGCAGGAACCGGCGGAATCGGGGTTCGAACAAGGTGTGCACGCCATAGGAGAATGTGGTGCGGTCTCCGGTGCGCGACGACACCCGCGACAAGAAATAGAAATCAAGAAGTCGGGTCTCGATGCGGAACCAGTCGTAATCCCAACGAGAAAACAGTCGGAAACCGGTGCCGTCGGCCACGCTGGGGTCGGGCTCCACGGAGAAATTCCCCAGGTTCCAGTCGATCAGCACTGGCATCTTCGGCCAGTAGTCGTATCCCGATTCATGCACCGCCATCAAGAACCGGTGCGTATGCCGCCGCACCAGGTCAAGACGTGACGGGTCCAGGCCGAGCTCTTCTCCGGCACGACGACTAGCCGTCATCTCGAACAGGTTCACCGCGTCCGAGGTGACCGTTTTCGACGTGGGCGGCAGCAGGCGCGCCACCGAATGTGTCGCCCGGTGAAAGCGCGCAATCTCCGCACCCAGGTTGTCGACCTGCGGCTCGCTCAATATGGCCGGCAGTCGGTCGCGCACCTCCACCTCGGTGTAGAACACCACCCACATCTCACCGTCATAGAAAATGAACGGACGGTCGTCCGCAGTCAACATGCCGGCCATGAAGTCCTCATACGGCCCACCCGAAAGCAACCGCGTACACCGGTGCAACCGGTCATGATCCTCCGCGAACAAGAAGAACGAGCCGTAGTTCGATGACTTCGCAATGATCGCCGCACCATCGTCGAGAACCAGGCGGTACACGCGGTTCGTCGAGACCATCGCACTCAGTTCAACGATGTCGGCAATGCGTCGACCATCATCGAACTCAGACCAGGCGTTACGAATGGCATCGAGATGCCGCCGGCTCACCCCGGCGTCGACAGCACTGCTCATAACCCACACGATGCCACAGCGCTCGGGCTCTCACACATGCATCACATCGCCGTATCTCGGTTGCGTGGCGACTAGCGCGCGGCGGAGATACGGCGACGCCGCAAGCGCAGACTGTTGCTGACCACGAACACGCTCGAGAAGGCCATCGCCGCGCCAGCGACCATCGGCGACAAGCGGCCGGTCATCGCCAGCGGAATGGCTGCCACGTTGTAGGCGAACGCCCAGAACAGGTTCACCCTGATCGTGGACAGGGTGCGCCGCGACAGGTCGATGGCATCAGCCACGGCCAACGGGTCGGAACGAACCAGAGTGAGATCGCTCGCGTGTTTGGCGACGTCGGTGCCGGTCCCCATCGCGATGCCGAGATCAGCAGCAGCGAGGGCCGCCGCATCGTTTACCCCATCACCCACCATGGCCACACGATGTCCATCGGCCTGCAGCGCCGTGACCACAGCCAGTTTGTCGTCGGGCATGACGTCGGCGTGAACGGTGGTGATCCCGACCTGTTGCGCGACGGCGTTGGCAACCTCGGCGCGATCGCCGGTGAGTAGCACCGTCGACATGCCCATCGACGCGAAACGCTGCACCGCAGACTCGGCGGTGTCCTTTACAGCGTCGGCAACCGCGATCAACCCGACGACCTCGTCGTCGACAACCACCTCAGCGAGTGTGGACGCTGGTGCGGCCTCCACCCGAGAGTCTGCAGCCGCCCGTCGAACCTCGACCCGCCGGCCATCCACCATGCCGCTGACGCCAACACCGGGGTGGTCGACAACGTCTGTGGCGGCCAATTCCGCCGCGCCCGTGGCCCGATGCGCATCGACCATGGCCCGCGCCACCGGATGCGGACTGTGTGCCTCAACCGCAGCCGCCCACATCATCACCTGTTCGACCGAGCGCTCCATCGGTGATGTCGACACCTCGACGGCGACCACCGTCATCGCTCCCGTGGTGATCGTGCCGGTCTTGTCGAGAACCACGGTGTCGATGGAACGAGTCGATTCCAGAACCTCGGGCCCTTTGATGAGGATGCCCATCTGCGCACCCCGGCCCGTGCCCACCAACAACGCGGTGGGGGTCGCCAAGCCCAGCGCACACGGGCACGCAATGATCAGTACGGCAACACCGGCGGTGAACGACCGCTCCCACGATCCAGTGACCAGGGCCCACATCACAACCGTGGCGAGTGCCAGCACGATCACCACCGGAACGAACACGGCCGACACCTGATCCGCCAGGCGCTGCACCGGCGCCTTGCCCGATTGGGCATCGGCGACGAGCCGCGCCATCTGAGCAAGGCGCGTATCGGCCCCCACACCTGTGGCACGCACCCGTAGAACGCCCGTGGTATTCACCGCCGCCCCGACCACGTCGTCTCCCACACGAACCTCGACCGGCATTGATTCCCCAGTGAGCAACGACATGTCCACCGCAGACACACCGTCGATCACTACACCATCGGTGGCCACCTTCTCACCGGGCGCCACGATGAACACATCATCGACCTCGAGCAGGTCGACCCCGACGCGTTCGCTGCTGCCATCGGTGCGCACACGCGTGACCTCGGCCGCACCCAGATCCATCAACGAACGAAGAGCATCCCCGGCACGACGTTTCGCGCGCGCCTCAAAATACCGGCCGGCAAGGATGAAGGCCACAACCGTGGACGCCACCTCGAGATAGATGTGGTGACCATCATCGGCAGAGATGCTGAACGACATCGACATCGTCATGCCGATGTCGCCCGCAGGTGTGGCCACCAGGGCCCACAGCGACCATGCCCATGCAGCAGACACCCCGACCGAGACCAACGTGTCCATCGTGGCCTGACGATGGCGTAGATTCGCCGCCATCGCGCGGTGGAACGGCCACGCAGACCACAACGTGACCGGGGTGGCGAGTACCAGTGACACCCACTGCCATCCATCGAACTGAGTGGGTGGCACCATCGACAACACGAGTACCGGCACCCCGCCGATCACCGCCACAATCAGACGGCGCCACAGGTCAGTGAGACGTGCATCTGCGGCGGCCTCGGCGTCGTTGTCGGAGAGTCGTGCGCCGTATCCGGTGCGCTCGACCGCGGCGATCACAGCGGCGATGTCGATCATCTGTGGGTCGAAACGAACCCGAGCACGTTCAGTGGCGTAGTTCACCGTTGCCGACACACCGTCGGTGCGGTTCAGGCGCCGTTCGATGCGCGCCGCACAGGCGGCGCAGGTCATCCCGGAGATGTCGAGTTCGGCGTCAGTGCCGGTGGTCGCAGCGTCAGTCGACATCGAAGCCGGCTTCGTCGATCGCGGCCACGATGCGGGCCCGATCGAGGCCCGACCCGGCCACCGTCACCATTTTCGATTCAAGGTCGACCTGCACGCTCGCCACACCATCGAGAGCGCCGACTTCAGCGGTGACTGCAGCCTCGCAATGGCCGCACGTCATACCCGGTACCGAGAACGTCATGGCGTCGCTTGTCGACATACGCACAACCTACCGACCGGGTAGTCGCAGGGCGAGCCCTCAGGCGATGCCGAGGCGTTGGCGAAGGAACTCCACCACACGGGCCACGGCGGCCTCGTTGCGCTGCTCGGTGAGAACCGAGTGGTCCGATGATCGCCGGCTGTCGAGTTCCACCGTCTCCACCGCGTCGCCCAGCAGTTCGGTGAGCGTGTCGAACCGTGTGCCCACGGCTCGGTCATCGCGATAGCGCAGGGCAAGCACCCCGCAACCATCGGCTGCACGACGTGCCACCTGCAGCCGATCATCAGGAGACAACCCGAGATCAGCGCTACGCGCCGCACCGACGGGCAGCGGTAGCGACGGCTGTGACAGCACCGGCGCCACCATGGTGTCGTCGACCATCATCGCCAGCGCGAAACCACCGGAGAAGCACATGCCGACCGCGCCGATGCCCACGCCACCGATCTCGCGATGCAGCGCCGTGCCGAGTGCGCGCAGCCAGGCCACCACCGGCGAGGTGTGCCCCACCGCCCACGTGCTGAACTCGCGTGAGATACAGAT
Source organism: Actinomycetota bacterium (assembly GCA_009923855.1). Classification (GTDB taxonomy): domain Bacteria; phylum Actinomycetota; class Acidimicrobiia; order Acidimicrobiales; family Ilumatobacteraceae; genus Casp-actino5. Next base: position 16,160 of record RFST01000004.1, on the reverse strand, counting down.
CTTGGCCAGCGATGCCGCCAATGCGCCGCGACTCGGCGCCTGCCCCGCACGTCCAACGAGGTCGGGCATCGCCACCGTCATGCCCGCGGCGACGAGTTCGTCGGCGAACGCCACCACGCGCGGCGTAATCCCCGGTAACTCGTGCACCACGATCACCGCTGGCCCGCTGCCACGGCGGTACCAGTCGTGCGTCAGACCGGCAGCCGTGAAACTGTCGCGCTCCCAGCCAGCTAGAACGTCGCTCATCGTCATGCCCCCCGTCGCAGTCGCTCGAGTGCCGACACACTGAGTTCTTCCACCCCGGTGCGAAAGTGCTCCAACATCGACGACTCGATGTCATCGCCCATGGCCCCGTTGACGTAGCGGGCGTACACCCCCTCGGAGATCACGGCGAGACGGAACGCCGAGAACGCCACGTAATAGTCGATGCGGCTCACATCACGACCCGTTCGCGCGGCGTAGCGCTCCACCAGAGCGTCGTGGCTCGGATACCCACCCGCACCCGTGGGATCGTTCGGCCGGCTCACCCCATCGGGACCCGCCCAGTACACACCGAGATATCCGAGATCGGCGAGGGGATCGCCGAGCGTGCACAACTCCCAGTCGAGCACCGCGGCCACCCGCTCGCCAGCAACGTCCACCAAGCAGTTGCCGAAGCGGAAATCGCCATGGGCGATGCAGGCACCCTGCTGAGTCGGGATATCGGCAGCCAGGGTGCGCGCCACCTCGTCGACCACCGGCAGCTCACGGGTTTTGGACTTCTCCCACTGGGTCGTCCACCGCCGCAGTTGACGTTCCACGTAGCCATCTCGGCGCGCTAGGTCGCCCAGGCCGACCGCATCCACGTCGACCGCATGCAGATCGGCCAGAACGTCGATTAGGTGGTGCGACAGCGCGACCCGGGTGGCGGCCGGCACGGTAGCACCGAGGTCGGGGCTGTCGAGCACGACGCCGTCCACGAACGACATGACGTAGAACGGCGCGCCGTTCACGTCGTCGTCGGTGCACAGGCCGAGTGTGGTGGGCACCGGTACTCCGGTCGAACCCACCGCAGAGATGATGCGGTGCTCACGCGCCATGTCGTGCGCGGTAGCGAGCACATGGCCGAGCGGGGGCCGGCGCAGCACGTACCGGGTGCCGTCACCACCGGTGACGCGATAGGTGAGGTTGCTGCGTCCACCCTCGATCAACACGAAGTCGAACGGCGCAGTGGCACCGGGTACGTGGGTGACCAACCAGTCGCTGACGCGGTCGTGATCGATTCCGGGGATGTCGGTCGTCGGCACGCCCCGACGCTACCCGCCCACCGCGCAGTGCTCTCAGCCCGGCCGACCGACCGCGACGACCTTCGACCAATTCACATTCGACACCTTCACCACGGTCGACGAGTTTGGCGCATGCACCAACTGGCCGTTGCCGAGATAGATGCCGACGTGGCTGATCGGCGAGTAGTAGAAGATCAAGTCGCCGGGCTGGGCAGAGGCCACCGGCACCCGTGGTAGCGCGTTGGCCTGCATACGCGAATTGCGTGGCAGGTACACACCAGCTTGGCCCCACGCCCAATGGGTCAAACCGGAACAGTCGAATGACACCCCCGGCAGCGCTGTTGCATACACATAGGGCACACCCAACTGGCCGAGTGCAGCCTGCACGGCCACCCCGGCCATTCCCGACGGCGCCGGATAGTTGGCCACGAATTCAGCCGAGGCCGCATCTTCGGCACTGGCTCCCGGGTTAGAGGGGCCGCTCAGGTCGATCCCGGCCGCGGCCTGTTCGGCCTGCAGGCGCTCAAAGGCCTCTTGGGATCGACGTTCCTCCTCGGCGCGAATCAGTTCGCCGAGGCGTGCTTCGGCATCGGCGCGAGCCTGTTCGTATGCCGAGGTGCTCGATTCCACTTCGTCGAGTTGGGCCGACAAGCTGTCGCTGAGCGCGATCGACTCCGCGCGCAGACGATCGAGTTCGGCCTGTTCAGCCTGCAGGGCGGTGATGGCAGCGCCGAGATCGTCCCCGGTACCCGTGCCGATGCTGAGCGCCACTCGCGAGTACTGATCGCGTGACAGGTCATCGGTGTAATCAGCCGGATTCGACAGCAGCGGGCCCAACACGTCAGTGCCCGAACGGGTGAAGGCCCGCACCGCGACGGCGCTGAGATCGCCCTGCAACTCGTCGAGGGCAGCTCGGCGCTCGGCAACACGCGCCTCCGCGATGGCAATATCGCCGGTGAGCATCCGCTGGTCGTCGACGGCCACCGCGTAGTCCTCAGCCAAGATGTCGGCGCGCTCGTGAAGGCGTTCGAGTTCGTCGACGATGCGCTCCACTTCGCGACGCTGATCATCGACGGACTGCGCGGCTGCCTGCTGCGGCAGGATCAATGCCATCACCACGGCCATCGTGGCCAGAATCACCCCACCAAGGCGACGAGAACCCACAGGCAATGTCAACGCCCGGTCGTCGGCGATGCCGACATGGCGACGGGGGGTGGGGGCGATCCGCGACATCGTGTTCGACACGTTACCGCTCCGCAATGGAATATTACGAACAGGTGACGACGGCAACGCGGACGAGAATCAGAGCCAGCGGATCATGCCGATGAGGGCCGCAGTCGCATAGAAGAACTGCAGTAACAAGATCCCGCGATGGCGACACAGCCGGGCCCACACACCGATGGCCACCGACGACACCATCAACAGCGCGAAGCCGATGAATTCGGCGCCGATGTTCGCCGCGACCAGCAACGAGTAAACGATGGCCGAGATCACTCCCAACCACTCGAGCGTCCGCGCGCGACGCGTCGCACCGACGTCTACCTGGTCACCCACTGCAGCACTCACGGCCAGTCGTTCATTCCCACTCAATGGTGCCCGGCGGCTTCGACGTCACGTCGTAGGCCACGCGGTTGATTCCCGGCACCTCATTGATGATGCGCTGCGACATCCGCTCCAACAGGTCATAGGGCAGCCGCGCCCAATCGGCAGTCATCGCGTCGTCGCTGGTCACCGCGCGGATGATGATCGGATGACCGTAGGTGCGTTCGTCGCCCATGACCCCCACCGATCGGATGTCGGCCAGCACCGCAAACGACTGCCAGATCTCGCGTTCGAGCCCTGCAGCGGCGATTTCGGCCCGCACGATGGCATCGGCCTCCTGTAACAACGCCACCCGCTCGGCGGTCACCTCACCGATGATCCGCACACCGAGGCCCGGGCCGGGGAACGGCTGGCGCCACACCATCTCATCGGGCAGACCCAATTCGGTGCCGAGGGCGCGAACCTCGTCTTTGAACAGGTCGCGCAGCGGCTCGATCAATTCGAGATCCATGTCCTCGGGCAAACCGCCCACATTGTGATGGCTCTTGATCACCTCGGCGGTGCCGTCAACTCCACCGCTCTCGATGAGGTCGGGATACAACGTTCCCTGCACCAAGAAGGTGGCCTCGACGAGACCACCGGTGTGCTCTTCGAAGACCCGCACGAACTCCTCGCCGATCGCCTTGCGCTTGGCCTCGGGTTCGGTCACCCCGGCCAAACGAGACAGGAAACGCTCGCCCGCATCGACATGGATCAACTCGATACCCATGTTGCGACGGAAGGTCTCCACGACCTGTTCGCTCTCGCCCTTGCGCATCAGACCGGTGTCGACATAGACGCAGGTGAGCTGGGCGCCGATCGCGCGATGCACCAACGCCGCGGCCACCGACGAGTCGACACCACCCGACAGACCACAGATCGCTCGGCCGTCACCGACGCGAGCGCGGATCTCAGCCACCTGCTCGGCAATCACCGACGACATCTCCCAGTCGGGGGTGATGGCTGCGAGGTCATGCAAGAAGGTGCGCAACACATCGGCACCGAAGGGCGAATGCACCACCTCAGGGTGAAACTGCACACCCCAGATCCGTCGCGACGACGATTCGAGCACAGCCACTGGTGCATCGGGCGTGGCTGCCGTGGCCGTGAACCCATCGGGCACCTCCACGATCGCATCGAAATGGCTCATCCACACGTCCTGCGTCCCCGGCGTATCACCGAGAAGGCCCCCGGTGGTGCTGCGTTCCAACACGGCACGTCCGTACTCGCCATTCATGCCACGACCCACCTGGCCGCCGAGCTGCTCGGCGATCAACTGCGCGCCGTAACAGATGCCCAAAATGGGAATGCCGAGCTCATAGATCGCCGGGTCGAGGGTGGGGGCACCATCGACGTGCACGCTCTTCGGGCCACCCGACAGCACAATGGCGGCTGGCGCAGCCGCTGCCACCTCATCGGCGGTGATGCGATGCGGCACGATGCGCGAGAGCACCCGATGTTCACGCACGCGGCGTGCGATCAACTGTGCGTACTGCGCGCCGAAGTCGACGACGAGTACCTCAGCGTGCTGGGCGGTAGAGGGGGTTCCCGTGCTCACGACACCGATGGTAGACATCGGTTGTGGTCCTCACTCGCACCGCCCCCCATCAGATTCATCCGCCACGCCGGTTCCTTGCCCGCCTGCTGGTCGCATCGGCCGCCATGATCGCCGCGTTGCTCCCCGCTGCCACTGTGACCGCTCAAGACAACGACGGGTCCGACACGGATGTCACCACCGTGACCGTGAACGATTTCGTGCCCACCGAGCGCGACCTCAGCGAATGCATCTCGGCGGTTCCCAAGCCCGGATGCGGCTCTGAGGCGCGTGGCGGATGGCGCCAGACCGCCATATTTGCCCTGGTGGTTGGTGGACTTGCCTTCATCGGCTGGCGCGTCGTCGCCGGTGCGCGCAAGAACCTCGCCGCCAGCAACTCCTCCGCCGAGCCCGACAGCCCCACGTGATGACCCCCGACGAGTTCCGTGCCGCCGGTCACGCCATGGTCGACCGCATTGCGGCCTATCTGGACAGCGTTGGAGAGCAACGCATCGTTCCCGACATCGCCCCCGGCGATGTGTACGCAGCGCTTCCCTCAACCGCACCAGCCACCACAACCGACGTGGACACGTTGATGGCCGACATCGACCGGGTGATCATCCCCAATCTCAGCCACTGGCAGCATCCAGGCTGGTTCGCCTACTTCCCCGCGAACACCTCCTACGCCTCTATCCTCGCCGAGTTGCTGAGTGCCGGCCTCGGTGTGCAGGGCATGAGCTGGGTGACATCTCCAGCGGCCACCGAAGTCGAGACGTTGATGTGCGACTGGATGCTGGATCTCTTAGGCCTGCCGCGATCGTTCCGCTCAGACACCGCCACCGGTGGCGGCGTGATCCAGGGCTCAGCCAGCGAAGCCACCCTGGTCGCCATCCTCGCGGCGCGATGGCGCGCAACGCAGGGCGCGGTGAACGACACCGGCGACACCAGCCGACTCGTCGCCTACCGCACCGCGCAGGCCCACTCCTCGATCGACAAGGGTCTGCGCATCGCGGGTATTGGTGAGCAGCGCATCCGCACCGTGGCCCACGACGCCGATCTCGCCATGGATCCGGCCGATCTCGCTCGTCAGATGACGGCCGACGTTGACGCCGGGCTGCAGCCGTTCTTCGTGTGCAGCACTCACGGCACCACCTCCACTCTCGCGATGGACCCCACGGCGGCCATCGCTGACGCGATCGACACCGTCGACGGCGCGGGGACACATCGTGTATGGCTACACGTCGATGCAGCCATGGCCGGCATCGCTGCCCTCGACCCCGATCAACGGTGGGTGAACGACGGCGTTGACCGCGCCGACTCGTATTGCACGAATCCGCACAAGTGGATGGGGGTCAATTTCGACTGCACGCTGTTCTGGACGGTGGACCGCCACGCCATGCTCGGCGCGCTCAGCATCTTGCCCGCTTACCTGCGCTCGACTGCCGCAGACAGTGGTGCGATCGACTACCGAGACTGGCAGATCCCTCTCGGACGGCGTTTCCGTGCGCTGAAACTTCTCTTCGTGCTGCGCCTCGACGGTGTGGAACCCATCATCGAGATGCTCCGACACCACCTGCGCCTTGCCAACGACCTCGCAGCACGCGTGGCGGCTCATCCACGCCTCGAGATCGCCGCGCCACCTCGGCTGGGACTGGTCTGCCTGAGCCATATCGACGGTGATGCCGCAACCGACGCACTGATCGACGCGGTGAACGCCAGCGGACGCCACCTCGTCACCCGTACCGAGGTCGACGGACGGTCGCTTCTGCGGGTGTCGATCGGGGCGCGCACCACCGCAGCGGAACACGTCGATGCCCTGTGGGATGACATCCACGCTCACAGCTAACGTCTGCGTGCGCCGCTGAGCACCCAGGCGGTTGCCTGATGGGCCTAGTTCAGTGGGTGTGGTTCAGCGGTGCGGTCGCGCCAATAGGTCGAACAGCATGTGACCCGTCGCGCCCCACACCGTCTCGTCCACCAACTCGAAGAAGTGCAACAGGCGGTCGGTGGGTGGGGCGCCCCAGACCTCGCCGTGGTACGTGTGCGTAGCCACCAACTCGTCGAGGGGCACCCACATGGTGCGGTCGAGTTCGCCCGTCATCGGCCGCACCTCGGCCGCCGGGTCCACCACGGCCACCTTCGGCACGATGTACGAGCGACTGACCACTGTGTTCAGATGATCGAGCTCGCCGATGACGCGCACCGCGTCAGGGTCGAGGCCCACCTCCTCATGCGCCTCACGCAGAGCGGTATCGAGCGGGGTCTCCCCCGGGTCCATACGGCCACCGGGGAACGAGATCTCACCCCGATGATGACGCATGGTCTGGGAACGTCGTGTGAGCAGCACCTCAGTGCCGTGCACGCCCACACGCAGCGGCACCAGCACAGCAGATGAACGAGCCCCATCGAAGGCCGGCACCAACGGGCGTTCTACATCTCGAACATGAGCGAGCACCGCATCGAGTCCGGTGACCGGACCCGTCGCCCACGGTGGCGGAGGGCCCTCGCCGATCACCGAAGGACGAGGCACCACCTGGGCGCCACCACGACGGCGCGGAGAGGTGACCTCGCTCGAGTCGCTCACGACGCGGTCACGACGGCGCGCATCAGAGTCAGGAGGCTGCGCCCGGGGTCCACCCGGTGGCTACCAGTTCGGCGAGCACCTCAGCCATTCCAGCCGTCTTCAGATCGGCCAGCACGCGGCCGGGCATCTGCTCACCTGTCTCCCACTGCTCCCAGGCAGCAACGAGCTTGTTCAGATCGGGGGCGGGGCGCTCGAACGACATGTTCCCAGCCTACGAGGCGACCCGCACGGCTGCCATGTGACCACCCTGAAAAACAATGGTGCCCGGGGCACACAGCCCCGGGCACCATCGGCGTCTCAATGGACGACGGACGTCACATCATGCCGCCCATGCCACCCATCGGGTCCATGCCGCCGCCACCCATGGGAGCGGCGGGTTCGGGCTTGTCGGCCACGACACACTCGGTGGTGAGTACCAGTGCCGCGATTGACGCCGCATTCTGCAGCGCCGCGCGGGTCACCTTGGCCGGGTCGATGATGCCAGCCTTAACCAGGTCGCACATCTCGCCAGTCGCGGCGTTCAAACCGACTGTGCCGGACTCAGCTTCAATGGCCTTGACCATCACCGAGCCCTCAAGGCCGGCGTTCATCGCAATGTTGCGCGCCGGCGCCACCAGTGCCTCGTACACGAGACGGGCACCCGTCTGCTCGTCGCCGGTGAGTGACTCAACAACGGACTGCACGGACGAACGGGCACGCACCAGAGCGGTGCCGCCACCGGCGACCACACCCTCCTCGATGGCTGCACGAGTTGCCGACACGGCGTCCTCGATGCGGTGCTTCTTCTCTTTGAGCTCCACTTCGGTGGCAGCGCCGACCTTGATCACGGCCACACCGCCGGCCAGCTTCGCGAGACGCTCCTGGAGCTTCTCGCGATCCCAGTCGGAGTCGGTGTTGTCGATCTCGGTCTTGATCTGGGCGATACGGCCCTGCACATCCTCGGACGACCCGCCACCGTCGACGATGGTGGTGGTGTCCTTGGTGATGATCACGCGCTTGGCCGTGCCGAGCAGGTCGAGCGTCGCGTTCTCGAGCTTGAGGCCGACGTCCTCGCTGATGACCTGACCACCGGTAAGGGTTGCCATGTCCTGCAGCATCGCCTTGCGGCGGTCACCGAAGCCCGGGGCCTTGACGGCCGACGAGTTGAAGGTGCCACGGATCTTGTTGACCACCAGTGTGGCCAGGGCCTCGCCCTCGATGTCCTCGGCGATGATCACCAGCGGCTTGCCGGTCTTCATCACGCCTTCGAGCACCGGCAGCAGTGCCTGCACCGTCGAGATCTTGCCCTGGTTGAACAAGATGTAGACGTCGTCGAGCACGGCTTCTTGGCGGTCGGCGTCGGTCACGAAGTACGGCGACAGGTAGCCCTTGTCGAACTGCATACCCTCGGTGAACTCGAGTTCGGTGCCGAAAGTATTCGACTCCTCGACGGTGACCACACCGTCCTTGCCGACTTTGTCGATGGCCTCGGCGATGACCTCACCGATCGATGCATCTGCGGCCGAGATGGTGGCAACGCTGGCGATGTCGGACTTGTCGTCCACGTCCTTGGCCTGAGCCAAGATCGAATCAACAGCAGCCTTGACCGCGGCTTCGATACCACGCTTCACACCCATGGGGTTGGCGCCCGCGGCCACGTTCTTCATGCCGACACCGACCATCGCCTGGGCGAGAACGGTCGCGGTGGTGGTGCCGTCACCGGCAACATCGTTGGTCTTGGTGGCCACTTCCTTCACGAGCTGGGCACCCATGTTCTCGAAGGCATCCTCGAGTTCGATCTCCTTGGCGATGGATACGCCGTCGTTGGTGATCGTGGGGGCACCGAACTTCTTGTCGAGGACCACGTTGCGGCCCTTGGGGCCGAGTGTGACCTTGACCGCGTCGGCCAGCTTGTTCACACCGGCTTCGAGTGAGCGACGTGCGTCGTCATCAAATTTGAGCAACTTAGACATGTGTCAATTCCTCACTTCGCCACGATGGCCAGCACGTCGCGGCTGGAGAGCACGAGCAGGTCTTCACCATTGGCGGTGACCTCGGTGCCGCCGTACTTCGAGTACAGCACCGTGTCGCCGACGGAGATGTCGAGCGGGATCAGTTCGCCGCTGGCCTCGGCGCGCTTGCCGGGGCCGACCGCGAGGACTTCACCCTGCTGGGGCTTCTCCTTGGCGGTGTCAGGGATGACCAGGCCGGAAGCGGTCTGGGTCTCGGCCTCTGCGGGCCTGACCACGATCCGGTCGTCGAGGGGCTTCAGGTTCATGTTGCATGCCTCCGTTGGCGTGAACAGTGGGATGTCAGTGGAAACACCCGGGCGTTGGCACTCTGCCCGAGCGAGTGCCAATGCTAGAGGCGTAGCCCAGTGATTAGCAACCGGAGGGCGAGAGTGCTAACTGCCGGCGACGACCACGCCAGCACAGCGGAGCAATTCTGCGGTCTCGGCTAGCGGAAGACCCACAACGTTGCTCACGCTGCCGGAGATCTCTGCCACGAACACTCCACCGGTGCCCTGCACGGCATAGGCACCCGCCTTATCAAGCGGTTCCCCGCCATCGACATACCAGCGCGCGGCCTCGGGAGTGACGCGCACGAAACGGACGTCGGTGGTCACCACCTGCGACCACACCTGTGCGCCACGGCACACCACCACCCCGGTGTGGGTGCGATGCCAACGGTCCGACAACGACATCAACATCTCCACCGCATCATTTGCATCGATCGGTTTGGCCATGATGCGCCCATCGAGATCAACAGTGGTGTCGGCCGCGAGCACCACCGCATCATGGTGGCGGTCCGCAATACGCTGGGCTTTCAGCGCCGACACGCGGGCCACATACTCCACGGCCGACTCGTCGCCGATCACCGACTCATCGACATCAGCAGGATCGATGATGAACCCGACCCCCATCGATGTCAGCAACTCGCGCCGACGAGGAGACGCCGAGGCCAACACCACTGGCGCATCCGGCGCAGCTCCGCCACGAGATGCTTCCGCGGCGACAGCACCGTGAGAACCTGAGGCGTTCTCAGCCACCCGAGACCGCCATCGCCCGATCATCGTCGGGGATGCTCATGTCGCTGTCGGCATCGGGAGCATCACGGAAACCCTCGGGCAACGCTGGACGGATCGGGCCATTGGTATGGCCACGACGAATCCGCTCACCACCGTCCACCAGGCACGCCTGCGGATCCAACTGGCCCAGCAGATCCTCGAACTCGCACAACGACTTCACCATCGAGAAGCGTCGTCGCATCTCCGGTCCCACCGGATACCCGCTCAGGTACCACCCGGAGTGCTTCCGGAAATCGCGCATGGCGAGGTCCTCGCCGGTGCTGCGCACCGCGGCACCATCGAAGTGCTCCACCAGTGCGCGCGCATGTGCCGACATGGTGGCAGCCACCTCGCCCAAGGTGCGCGACGGCGGAGGGTCACCACCCGACAACACGGTGACCAGGTCCGAGAACAACCACGGACGCCCCAAACACCCACGGCCGATCACCACACCATCACACCCGGTGGCATCCATCATCGCCACTGCGTCGGTGGCTTCCCAGATGTCGCCATTGCCAAGAACCGGAATGTCGTGGCCGGCGTCGTCGAGGGCGGCGCGCAACTCGGCAATCGCCGTCCAGCGCGCATCACCGGCATAGTGCTGGGCCACGGTGCGTGCATGCAATGCCACCCAGTGCGCCCCCTCGTCGGCACAGATCAAGCCGGTGCGCACATCGGTGCGCCAGTCATCATCGATGCCCATCCGGAACTTCGCCGTCACCGGCACCCCGTAGGGCGCTGCTGCCGACACCGCACCACGGACAATGGCACGGAGCAGCGCTGGCCGGGCCGGCACCGCGGCCCCTCCACCCCGACGGGTGACTTTCGCTGCGGGGCAGCCGAAATTGAGATCGACGTGGTCGACCCGACCCTCGTCGCACAACTGACCCACCGCCCGAGCGAGATCGGTGGGATCCGAGCCGTAGACCTGCAACGAACGTGGCCGCTCATCGTCACCGAAGGCCATCATCGTCTCGGTCTTCGGATTGCGGTGCAGCACCGCGGTGGCCATCACCATCTCATTGACGTACACCAGTCCCGGTGCGAATGACCGACAGATCGACCGGAACGCCCGGTTCGTCACCCCGGCCATCGGGGCGAGCACGACCGGCGCCGCCGGTGTGTGGCCGGCAATGGTCAACGGCCGACGCTCAGCCACGATGAGCCTCCGATGTGGACGACACCAGCGGCATTGTCGGGAACGCACCGATGTCGAGAGGGCTCGGCCCGTCGACCCCAAGCCGATGCCAACCAGCAGCAGCGATCATGGCTGCGTTATCCGTGCACATCTCTCGGCTGGGCAACAGCACCGCTCGGCCATCTGCAGCACCCGCAGCTGCCATCTCAGTGCGCAACAGGGCGTTCGCAGCCACACCACCACCCAACACGATCCCCACCGCGTCGACCTCGGCTGCCGCCCGGCGAGTCTTGGCAACCAGCACGTCCACCACTGCGGCGCGGAACGACGCCGCCACATCGGCCGAACCCACGTCGGGGTGACGCCGCACATGATTCGTGACCGCGGTCTTCAGACCGCTGAAGCTCATATCGAGACCGTCATGCATCATCGCTCGAGGGAACGCAATGTGCTCGGGGTCGCCCAATTCGGCAGCGGCGTCGATCGCCGGGCCACCCGGATATCCGAGATCAAGAAAGCGTGCCACCTTGTCGAAGGCCTCGCCAGCCGCATCATCGATGGTGCGGCCCAGCAAGCGATAGTCACCATGACCGCGCATCTCGATCAGCATCGTGTGCCCGCCCGACACCAACAGCACCACCAACGGAAACCCGATGTCGCCGTGGTCGAGGAACGACGAGTACAGATGAGCTTCGAGATGGTTGACCCCCACAAAGGGAACCTCCCAAGCCAGCGATAGTGCCTTGGCTGCCGACACCCCCACGATGAGCGCCCCGATCAGGCCGGGCCCCACGGTGCACGCCACTGCATCCACCCGCTCGGGGCCAACCCCGGCGTCGGCGAGCGCGCGTTCCACCACCGGGTTCAGCGACTCGAGATGGGCCCGCGATGCAACTTCGGGCACCACGCCACCGAATTCGGCATGGAGGTCGATCTGGCTCGACACCACCGACGACACCACGTCGGTACCACCAAGTACCAGCGCAGCCGCGGTCTCATCACAACTGGTCTCGATGCCGAGGACCAACGTGTCGGGGCCGACACCTGGCCGCCCCGCACCTCCGCTCATCGCTGCGTCGCTGTTCATCGTCCACCCCGGTTTGGATCGAGTGCATCGAGTCGATGCCCGTAGTCGTCGTCGCCAAGTTCATGGCACCACATCACCACGGCATCGGTCCCGTTCTCGTAGTAGCCGCGACGCACGCCCGCGGGTGCGAACCCAAACCGTCGATACAACTCATGGGCCCCCGTTGCCGTGGCGCGTACCTCGAGCGTCCACGCCGTTGCGCCCTCGGCGCGGGCCACGCGCCCCAGATGACACATCAATGCCGAGGCAACACCGCGGCGACGATTCGCCTCGTCAACAACGATGTTGGTGATGTGTGCCTCCGTGGGAACGCTGCCGCCGGCCACCACCCACAGGCCCGCATACCCCACGATGTCACCATCGCTGCGGGCCACCACGTAGTGACGTCCACCGCGGCCGACCTGGTCGAGCTCACTCTCGAAGACCGACCGCGTCCAATGCCGCTCATAGGTCAGCGCCTCAATCCGCATCACCCGTCGCAGATGCCGGCGTCGCATCGGCGTGATGACACACACCGCGCCACCCACACCGAGCAGCCTCATGGGCGCACCTGCCGCGTCGCCCAATTGATCGTGGCGTCCGGAGCGCGCAGATACATCGGCTCGACCAGATGGGGTGCACACACAGCCTCGTCGGTGGCCATCGCTACGGCCGCAGCCAGCAGCGCCACCGGCGAAGGATGCACAGGGCCCGCCACCTCACAATTCACCCCGGCAGTGATCTCGTCGCGGTACCGAGCCGCGCCATCCCCAACGCACACGCTCGGCTGATCCCGCGCCATCATGTCGGCCACGAGGTCCTCGACCGGACCGATCACCGGCTCCATCAGCTGCTCGATGCGTCCGTGCACCATGCGCACCATGGACCACGCCACCTCGCCCTTTCGGGTATCGACCACCGGCACGACCACCCGGTCCGTATCGCCGACACCGCATGCGAGCACGTCGAGCGATGAGACCGGCGCGATCGGCACATCGAGGGCCATGGCGAACGCCTTCGCGGTTGCGATACCGACCCGCATACCGGTGAACAACCCGGGCCCGATGTCGACAGCGACCGAGGTGACCTCGGCCAACGCGACGTCGGCCTGGCGGCAGACGAACTCCACAGCGGGGACCAGGGTCTCGGTGTGGCGACGACCACGCGCCACCTCGACAGAGGCCATCGGACCATCGGAAGTGCCGATCGCCACCCCCACCGACTCGGTGGCGGTCTCAAGAGCGAGAATCAACATGCCGCCTCCATGGCTGCCCGCACGCGGTCCCAACGACCGACCCACCTATCGCCGACCGCACCACATTCGATCGTGCGCCCCTCAGGTGGCGCGTCACCTGGAGCATCGAGGTCTGCTGCCTCATCGTCAATCTCAAGATGAACCCACAGGTGATCGCCCAACGCGTCAGCAGCTACCTCACCCCACTCGATGAGGACCACACCGGAGAACTCCGCCAGTTCGGCCAGCGCCAGATCTGCCAGTTCGGTGGTGCGCTCCAAGCGATACAGGTCGGCATGGTGCAAGGTGAAGCGGTCGCAGCCGTAAGAGTTCACCAGCGTGAACGTGGGTGACGTCAACGGCTGATCCACCCCGAGCGCCGTACCGACACCCTGGGCGAATGCCGTCTTTCCCGCACCCATCTCCCCCGACAGCACGACGATGTCCCCGGATCGCAACCACGCAGCCAGCGCAGCCGCAATCGCGCGGGTGTCAGCGATCGAACGGGCCTGCAACAACATCGAACCCGATGCTATGAGCGTGGCTCCACCGCACCCACGGAGCTGCGGCGCGGCACCCGGCCGCCGATACGGCACACCACCTCGTAACCGATGGTGTCGGACCACTCGGCCCACTCCTCAACAGTGATCGCAACATCACCATCGGCGCCGATCAATACGACCTCATCCCCCACCGCCACGGCGGCGTCACCCACATCAACCAGCATCTGGTCCATCGTCACCCGACCCACGATCCGGCACCGGCGACCACCGATCAGCACCACACCTCCGCGCCCTGCAAGATCGCGCGGCACACCGTCGGCGTAGCCGACCGGCACCGTGGCCAACGTGGTCGCGGCCTCGCAGAGGTGCGTCCATCCGTAGGAGACCGGTGTACCCGAAGCCACCCGTTTCACGAACGACACCTTGGACACCCACGACAGAGCCGGACGCAGGCCCGATGCGGCGGCCGATACCGCAGGCGATGGTGAGATGCCGTATAGCGCGATACCGGCGCGCACCAGATCCCGATGCGCATCGGGACGAGTGAGCCCTGCGGCCGAATTCGCCACATGCACGGCCGCATGCGACCACGCCCCGCCACGCGCCTGAACCTCGGCGACGACCTCGGCGAAGACTCCCAACTGCTGATCGGTGCCCGGATGATCGGGCTCGTCGGCAACTGCGAGATGCGACATGACGCCAGCCGGTCGCAGCACATCGTCGGCATCAATCGCATCACACAGTGCCGCCACATCAGCGGGTGCCACACCCACTCGACCCATACCCGTGTCGACTTTGACATGCACGCTCACAGCGCCCACCGCGCTGCGGCGTGCCGCATCCGCGAGGGCTGTCACCTGGTCGACGGTGTACACCGTGGCATCCAACCGGTGCCGCACCAGCGCATCCAGTTCAGCCTCCGGTTGTTCGCTCAGAACCAGAATCGGTGTGGTCTCGGGAATCGCGGCTCGTTCACGTAGGCGCATTCCTTCGCCGACCAGCGCGACACACAGTCCGCGTGCGCCGGCGGCAACCGCTGCCCGTGCCACATCGCCGTCACCATGGCCGTAGCCATCGGCTTTGACCACAGCCCAGACATCGGCGGGCGCGACCAGCGAACGGAGCAACCGCACGTTGTGCACAATCACCTCGGTGTCGACCACCACCTCGGTCGAGCGACCGTGCACTGGGTACGGCATCAGTCCGCGAACTGCCCGGCGTGCGATGGGCCGGTCAGTGACAACAGCTCGGCCACAACCTCTGCGACCATCTCCGGCAGATCTCCAGCAACCGGCGACCCTCCGCAGCGTCGAGCCGCATCACCATGCACCCACGCGGCAGCGGCGGCGGCCTTCCCCGGCGGGCAGCCACCCGCAAGTAGCGCACCGATGACACCCGACAACACGTCACCGGTACCAGCTGTGGCCAGACGGCGATCACCACGCGTCACCAGATACGTACGGCCATCTGGGCCCGCCACCACCGTGGTCGGCCCCTTCAACAGCACCACGGCTCCGGTCTCGGCCACCAGCGCATTTGCGGCCGCGATCGGATCGGCCCCCGGGGCTGAACCAGTGAGGGTGGCGAACTCACCCGCGTGCGGGGTGAGCACCACCGGTGCACCTCGTGCACGCAACGACCCCGGCGCCCCATGCGGATTCCACGACAGCGCGAACAGCCCATCGCCATCGACCACCGCGGGCAGACCGCTATCGAAAACCAACCGGGCAGCCTCGGCCGCCGTCGCGTCGGCGCGTCCGAGACCGGGGCCAACCACCAACGAACCGAAACGATGCAGATCCTCGAACACCTGTGCCGCCCAGCCATCGATCGGTAACGACTCGTGTACCGCTTCGATCGGCGCGGAGTCGCCATCGGGTGCACCAGGTGATGACAACCGCACCATGCCCGCACCAGCGCGCAATGCTGCCGACGCCGCCAACTGCGCGGCGCCGCGCATGCCGGGCCCACCCGCGACAACCCGCACTGCAGCCGACCACTTGTGGGCAGTGCGAGCACGGCGTGGCCACCAAGCGGCCACATCGGCACCGGTGACCAACCATGCATGCGGTTCAACTCCATCGGGCAGCGGGTTGAGTCCGATGTCGACCACTTCGATACGACCTGCTACATCCGGGCCGATCCCCAGATGAAGTCCGGGCTTGGAGACAGCAAAAGTGACGGTCACATCCGCGCGCAGAACCGCATC